>CACZJD010000017.1 GCA_902781325.1 uncultured Lachnospiraceae bacterium | reverse complement strand
ATTCATCGAGAACTACAGAGTATCCAACGCGGAGATCATCATCGCGGCGGCAGACGTCTCCGAGCAGATCTCCACGGCTTCCAAGGAAGCTTCCGGTACCGGCAACATGAAGTTCATGCTCAACGGCGCTGTGACGCTGGGAACCATGGACGGTGCGAACGTCGAGATCGTCGAGGAAGTGGGTCAGGAGAACGCGTTTATCTTCGGCCTGACTTCCGAGCAGGTCATCCGTTATGAGAACTATGGCGGCTACGATCCCATGAGAGTCTTCAACGAGGATCAGAACATCCGCAGAGTGCTCGTACAGCTGATCGACGGCACATATTCCCCGGACGATCCGGACCTGTTCCGTCCTCTGTACGATTCCCTGCTCAACAGACACGGAACCGACCGCGCGGACAGATACTTTATCCTCGCGGACTTCGAGTCCTACGCGGCAGCGCAGAGAGATGTCGAGACCGCTTACAACGATCCTAAGAGATGGGCCCGCATGGCTATGATGAACGTAGCTAACGTCGGCAAGTTCTCTTCTGACAGAACGATCGAGGAGTACGCACAGGAGATCTGGCATCTTGAGAAGGTCTTCATTCCTGCCAGAAGGGGCAGAAAACCGAAGAACTCCTGATAAATCAATACGCAGGCTCTAAACGGCCGGTTATATACCTTTTCGGAAGCTCCGGCTTCCGGGGACGAAGCAAGTCCTCAGGGTATATAGCCGGCCTTTGCGCTGCCCTGTAGGCAACAGACGGAGCAATATGCTATAATCAACATGTTGCGATGTAAATGAAACAACAATCAGTAACAGGAGGTCGTTATGAAGATCGTAGTTCTGTGCGGAGGATTGAGCACAGAAAGAAATATATCTTTTCTGTCGGGTACAAAGGTATGCAGAGCGCTCAGAAAGAAAGGACACCAGGCAGTTCTGGTTGACCTGTTCATGGGGCTTGAGGACATAGAGGGGGAGCCTGCGAAACTCTTTGAGAAGCTTCCGCCGCTGAAGGATCTGACTTTTGACGGTTCGGCGCCGGATCTTAAGGCGGTAAGAAGAGCGAGAAAGTGGAAGAGCCCTTCCCTGTTTGGAAAGGGAGTGCTGGAGATCTGCCGCGAGGCGGATATCGTATTTGTGGCACTGCACGGAATGAACGGCGAAGACGGGCGCGTGCAGGCGACCTTCGACATGCTGGGGATCCCCTACACGGGATCCGGCTACCTCGGAGCGGCGATCGCCATGGATAAGATGCTCACCAAGGAGATAGTGAAGGATAAGGGCGTAAGGACTCCTGCATGGAAGACTTTCAACGCGGGAGCGATCACAAGTCAGGAGGATATCGTGAAGTCCGCGGAAGAGATCGCTGCCAAAATAGAGGCACCCTGTGTTATCAAGACACCCACGGGCGGGTCCTCTGTCGGCGTGTATATAGTGACCAACCAGGACGCGGTCCGTCCCGCGGTGGAGAAATGCCTGGGATTCGGTCCGGACATCCTGGTGGAGCAGATGATCGAGGGCAGGGAATTTACCTGCGCGGTCCTGCAGGACAGGGCGCTCCCCTCTGTGGAGATCGTCCCCAAGGTCGACTTCTACAACTACGAGAACAAGTATAAGGCGGGTGCAACGGAGGAAATCTGCCCCGGAAGATGTACGCCCGAAGTGGAGAAGCAGATGGGCGATATGGCCCTCAAGGTCCACAATACTTTGGGACTGCGCACTTACTCCCGCAGTGATTTCATCGTGGACAAATACGACAATGCGTGGTTCCTCGAGGTCAATACGCTGCCCGGCATGACGCCCACCAGCCTTGTGCCCCAGGAAGCGGCGGCAGTCGGCATTTCTTATGAGGAACTGTGCGAGATCATTGTAAATGACGGTCTTGGCAGATAAGCGGGGCAGGACCGCCCGGCAAAACAGTGAGCTCCCGGGAATGGTTCCGGGTTTAGCTATCAACGAGGAAGACTATGGAAAAGGTATATGTAAAAGAGATTCTTGAAGCAGTCAGCGGACAGCTTTTGGGAGATGTTGACGCGGAGAACACTTTTGTGGTGAACGTGCAGACGGACAGCAGAAAGGCTGCCGCGGGAGATCTTTTCGTCGCGATCGTCGGTGAGCGCCTGGACGCACACCGTTTTGTGCAGGGTGCCATGGAAGCGGGAGCGGAGGGCTGCCTTGTCAGCACTGCGCCGGAGAGAGTTCCCGATGGGAAATTCTGTGTGCTGGTGCCCGACACAGCAAAGGCTATGGGCGATCTGGCGGCTTACTACCGCCGCAAACTCGGTCTTCCGGTAGTGGCGATCACAGGCAGCGTAGGCAAGACTACTACCAAGGATATGGTGGCGTCGGTCCTTTCGTCCAGATTCCGCACCTTAAAGACCGCGGGAAACCTTAACAATCATCTTGGCCTTCCGATGACGGTATTTCGTCTAACAGCAGAGGATGAGGTCGCGGTGCTTGAGATGGGCATGAACCACCTCGGCGAGATCGACTACCTGGTCCGCATCGCACAGCCTGATGTTGCAGTGATCACAAATGTCGGAGATGCCCACATCGGAAATCTCGGCAGCAGGGAGAACATCCTCAGAGCTAAATGCGAGATCTTCCACGGGCTGAGGAAGGGCGGCACGGCTGTTCTGAACGGTGATGACGCGCTGCTCACGACCCTGAAGCCCGGTGCGGACAGAGTGAAGGATCCGGGTACAGGTGAATTTACTCAGATGTATGCCGGAATCGATGCCGGAGGCTTTACTTTCCACTGGGCGGGAGAGTCCGAAGGCTGCGATTACAGAGCGGTCAATATCGAGGACACGCTTTCCGACGAAGTGCGGTGCAGCGCGCAGACTCCTTTCGGAACTTTTGCTGTTGAGATCCCGAGCCTTGGCAGGCACATGATCTATCCGGCTATGACGGCTGCCGCGGTGGGGCAGTATTTTGGCCTGTCGGATGAGGAGATCGCGGACGGCATAGCGAACTTCAAGGCGACCCGCATGCGCATGGATGTGGAGAAACTTGAGGACGGGGTCATCCTATACAACGACACTTACAATGCAAATCCGCAGTCGATGAAAGCGGCGCTGGGCATCCTGGCCAATGCGCCGGCTGCGCGCAAGGTGGCTGTGGTGGGCGACATGCTCGAGCTCGAGCCCTTCGCCGAGAGACTTCACCGCGAGGTCGGCGAGTATGCAGCTGAGCTTGCCATTGATACACTGGTGACCGTCGGCACGCGTGCCGGCTGGCTCGCGGAGGCGGCCCTTGAGCGCGATATGGAGGACGTCCGTCCCTGCCAGGACAAGGAAGAAGCCAAAAAAGTGCTGGCTGAACTGATCGCGCCGGATACGGCTTTCCTCTTCAAGGCTTCCAGAGGGATGGCGCTGGAGGAGCTGTGCGCTTTCGTGAGAGAGTTTGACGCCGGGAAATGATTGTATGTAGGAAAAACGGGCGTTGCTGATGAATCAGCAATGCCCGCTTTTTTGATTTCATGCATTATTTGTCAGTTTCGGTACAGAAAATCACCCTCTGTACACAACCTCCCCGTTTACGATGGTGTAGTGGACCACGCCGGGAAGCTTTTTCCCGATGAAGGGGGAATTAGCTGATCTGGAGGCGAACTCCGGAGGGACGATCCACTCCTCGTCGGGATCGAAGATCGTGAGGTCGGCCGGCGCGCCGGGCTCGATGCGGCCTGCGTCGAGGTGATAGAAGTCTGCCGGGTTGCAGGTGAGGCATGCGAGCATATGCATCATGGAGAGGTGGCCCGGATTTACCAGGTGACAGATCGCAAGGGAGAGGGCCGTCTCGAGGCCGATCATGCCGCTTGGAGCCTCGACGAAGGGGCGGGCTTTTTCTTCTGCGGAATGAGGGGCGTGGTCAGTGGCGATAATATCAATGGTGCCGTCCTGAAGGCCCCGGATGATGGCCTGACGATCGCGCTCAGTGCGAAGAGGCGGGTTGACCTTGGCGAGTGTTCCCCGGGTGAGAATCGCGTCCTCCGTGAGGGAGAAGTGGTGGGGTGTCGCTTCGGCGTGAATGGAGGGGTGCTGAGCGCGGGCGCGGCGCACATACTCGACGCCTTCCGCAGTGCTGATGTGCTGGATGCACAGGGGCGCGTCAAGGGAAGAGGCGATCTCCACGTCTCTGGCGATCAGCGTGTATTCCGCTTCGCGGGGAGAGCCTGTAAGGCCCAGTGCCTGAGCTGCCTTGCCGCCGCCATTGATGCCGTTTTCGGAGATATAACTCTTGTCTTCCTCGTGCAGGCTGACCGGGAGTTCCAGCTCTTTAGCGATCACCAGAGCTTCCGCGAGAAGAGAAGCGTCCATGATGGGCAGGCCGTCGTCGGTAAATCCGGCGGCTCCGCAGGCTGCGAGGGCACGAAGGTCATTCAGGTCCTTGCCGGCCATGCCCCTGGTCACATTTGCGCAGCTGTAGAGACGGAGGGGAAGCGCGCGGCCTCTCTCCAGAATATCGTTCAGTATTTCGGCGGAGTCCACAGGGGGCTTCGTGTTGGCCATCAGAACGACGGAAGTGTAACCGCCCTTCACCGCGGATTGCGCGCCGGTGGAGAGGTCCTCCTTATAAGTGAAGCCGGGATCGCGGAAATGGGAGTGCGTATCGATGAGCCCCGGGCAGACGATCATACCGGATGCGTCCAGAACAGAGGCGCCGGCGGGAGCCATCAGGTGCTTCTCTATTTTGACAAAGCGGCCGTGGTCGATCAGAATGTCCCGTCTGCCCTCTGTGCCGGAGGCGGGATCGATCATGTAACTGTTTTGAATTAAAAGCATACGGTTCTCTCCTGTGTGACGGGTTGTCGGGACAATTACAGTATAACATGGAAGAGGCTGACGGCACGGTGGCAGAATCTATATTTTCTGCTATAATTAATATGTCAAAGTATGTAATTTAAGAAAGGAAATCGTGATATGTGGGTTATACGCGCGCTGACCGCGCTTTTATTTGCGGCTCTGATCATCCTGATCGACCTGCCGCTGCACCTGATCACTTCGTTGATCGAGAAGGCTAAACCGGGCTCATGTACGGAGTTCAGGCACAGTTTCGCGAGGTTCGCGATGCAGGGAATCTGGCTTCTGGCAGGCGGAAAGGCCATTATCCTCGGGCTTAAGAAGGTTCCGACGGACAGGGCAGTGCTTTTTGTGGGCAATCACAGGAGTATTTTTGACATCATTCTTGCGGGATCCCTCATCTTATATCCAGTCGGATTTGTTGCAAAAAAAGAACTCAGGAATTCGCCGATCGCTCTGATCATGGAGGAGATCCACTGCCTGTTCCTGGACCGCGAAGATCCCAGACAGGGACTCAAGACGATCCTGACAGCGATCGACTATGTCAAGGACGGCATTTCGATGTTTATTTTCCCTGAGGGGACGCGCTGTAAGGTGGAGGGAACTTTTCTTCCCTTCCACGCCGGCAGTTTCAAAATAGCGACGAAGGCCAAGGTCCCGGTGATCCCGGTGACGATCGTAGGAATGGGAGATGTGTTTGAGGACCATTTTCCCCGCCCCAAACGGGCGACGGTCGTGATCGAATTCGGCGATCCGATCGAGACGGCTGATATGGACAGAAACGCTCAGAAGGAACTTCCGGACAGGGTGAAGGCCATCATTGAGGAGACCTACGCCAGAGACAAGGTTCTGATCGAACGCAAGTGACCCGCGATACGCCGCGCGCGGCTCGGGCCGGGTTAACAGTAAGTCACCTGAACACCCGCTTGGAGATAACTGCTTATGAAGAAAAAGATAACGATGACTGTGACGGATATAAGGAGCCTGGCAGAGGGCGTCTTCAGCATGAAACTCCGGTATCCGGAGGGGGATATGCCAAAGGAGGTAAGGCCCGGCCAGTTCGCGGGGCTCTATACAAACGATCCATCAAAGCTTCTGCCAAGACCGATCAGTATCTGCAGATGGGATCCTGAGTCAGGCGAGATGCAGTTTGTATTCCGCGCGGCAGGGGCGGGAACCGCGTCGCTGGCTGCACAGAAAACCGGCGATAAGGTGGATATGCTGGGGATCCTCGGCAACGGGTATGACCTGGAAAAACTTGCCGGGAAGAGAGTACTGCTCCTCGGCGGAGGCATAGGGATCCCGCCCATGGTGGAATTGGCAGCGGCTCTTAACGGTATTCCCGGAAGCGAAGTGACGGCAGTCATGGGATACAGAGACAGCAATCTGTTTCTTACAGAGGAACTGAAGAAGTACGGCAATCTTTTGATCGCCACGGAGGACGGAAGTATCGGGACGAAGGGAAATGTCCTGGACGCGGTAAGGGAAAACGGCGTGACGGCGGACGCGGTCTGCGCCTGCGGACCGATGCCCATGCTGCGCGCGGTGAAGAAATTCGCGCGGGAGCAGGGGATTCCCGCCTATATCTCCCTGGAGGAGAGAATGGCCTGCGGCGTCGGCGCGTGCCTCGGATGCGTGACGAAGACGGTGAAGGAAGACGGCCATTCCCGTGTAAGGAACGCGAGGATCTGTACGGAAGGCCCGGTGTTTGACGCAGAGGAGGTGGAGATCTGATGAGGGAAGCGACTTGCAGAGTGAAGCCTGATATGTCAGTGAACATCGCCGGCGTGGAACTGAAGAATCCGGTGATGACGGCCTCGGGGACCTTCGGGTCCGGTATGGAATACTCGGAATTTGTGGACCTGAACCATCTTGGCGCGGTTGTTACGAAAGGCGTGGCGAATAAGCCCTGGGAGGGAAACCCGACGCCCCGCGTGGCGGAAGTATACGGGGGCATGCTCAACGCCATCGGTCTTCAGAACCCCGGGATCGATGTCTTTATCGAGAGGGATCTCGCCTTTTTGAAACAATTCGATACAAAAGTCATCGTAAACGTGTGCGGACACACGGAAGAGGAGTATCTGGAGGTGGTGGAGCGCCTTGCGGATGAGGCGGCGGACATGCTGGAGATCAACGTTTCCTGTCCCAATGTCAAACAGGGCGCGATCCAGTTCGGGCAGGACCCGAAATGCCTTACGGATATAACGGCGAAGATCAAAAAGATCGCCAGACAGCCTGTGATCATGAAGCTGACGCCCAATGTGACGGACATCGCCGAGATGGCCCGCGCGGCGGAAGCGGGCGGAGCAGACGCCGTTTCGCTGATCAACACGATCACAGGCATGAAGATCGACATAGAGAAACGAAGTTTTGTATTGGCTAACAAGACCGGAGGGCTGTCCGGGCCCGCGATCAAGCCGGTGGCGGTCAGAATGGTCTGGCAGGCGGCACAGGCCGTGAAGATCCCGATCATAGGGATGGGCGGCATAGCCTCCGCGGAGGACGCGGTGGAGTTCATGCTCGCCGGCGCTTCCGCCGTCGCGGTGGGAGCCATGAATTTTCATGATCCATACCTGACGCAGAAAGTAGTGGACGGCATGGAGCAGTACCTGCTTCGGCATAACATTCAAACAGTCAGAGAACTGACGGGGGCTGTCCGATGAGAAAAACGAAAGAAACAGCATACGCCAAGATCAACCTGAGCCTCGATGTACTGGGGCGCCTGGACAACGGCTATCACATTGTGAAGATGGTCATGCAGACGATCGACCTGTACGATGAACTGGTTTTTGAGACGCAGGACAGAGAGTGCCCCTCCATGGAGATCACCCTTGTAACAGACAGCGGTGAGATCCCGGGAGGAGAGGACAATCTGATCGTGCGTGCCGTGCGCCGCATGGAGGCAAAATATGGAATCCGGAGAGATCTTAAGATCACTTTGAAGAAGAATATTCCGGTGGCTGCCGGGATGGCCGGCGGAAGCACAGACGCGGCTGCCGCTCTTCGCGCGGTGAGGGATCTGTTCGTGCCGGAAGTAAGCGATGAAGAACTGCAGAAGATCGGAGTGAGCCTTGGAGCGGACATTCCTTACTGTGTGACCGGAGGGACGCAGCTTTCGGAGGGGATCGGCGAAGTCCTCGCTGTGCTCCCGGACGCGCCGCAGTGCGGACTGGTGGTCTGCAAACCGCCGGTGGATGTCTCCACGGCAGAGATCTATAAAAAGTACGACAGTCTCGAGTCGGTGACACATCCCGATATCGAGGCGCAATTGGAAGCAATCTCGAGAGGCAATCTCGAGGGGATGGCGCGGCAGTGCGGCAACGTTTTGGAAGAAGTGACAGGACCGATGTATCCCGAGATCGGAGAGATCGAGAAATTCTTTGAGAGCAAGGGAGCGCTGGTATCCAGAATGACCGGCAGCGGGCCCACAGTTTTTGCTATTTTTGCGAACAGGGAAGAGGCACAGTGTGCCGCCGATGCATTTGAAGCGGTGAACAAAGAGAAAAACTGCAAGGTCATTGCAAGTAAATTTATTTACCGGATTTAAATGGAGGATTCAATGGGAAAAGATAATCTTACGAGTGCTGGTATGGCGATGACCGAAGAACAGCAGTCAATGCCTCTTCGCGATGCGGTGTTCATGTCTCTTCGCAAGGCTATCCTGACCGGAAAGCTCAAACCCGGCGACAGGCTCACAGAAGTAAAACTCGGTAAACTTCTCGGAACCAGCCGGACCCCGATCAGAGAAGCGATCAGGCTGCTGGAAGAGGACGGGCTTGTGACGATCGTCGCGGGGAGCGGCGCGAGAGTTTCCAGGATGACTGTAGAGGATCTGCAGGAAGTCATGGAGATCAGAAGCGCCCTGGAGCAGCTCAGCGCAGGACTTGCGAGCGAGAGGATTACAGAGGAAGAAAAGGAGCAGCTGCGGGAAGCCTGCACGTCCTTTAACCGGAGCACGCAGAGCGGGGACAGCGTTATGATCGCGGAGGCGGACGTCCGTTTCCATGATCTGATCCTGAAAGCTGCCGGGAACGAGAAACTGAAGGGAATTCTGGACGGACTTGCCGATAATATTTACAGGTACCGCTATGAGTTTATTCAGGATGATCTCAGATATGAGCATCTGATCGCAGAGCACAAAGAGATCCTGGAAGCGATCGTGAGCGGCCAGAGGGAAAAAGCACAGAAGGCGGCGCAGGTTCATATCGATCACCAGTACAGAGCGATCAGAGAACAGCTTCTTTCGGAAAACGGGGGCCGGTAGAGTTGGGAAGAGAAGTCTGGCTGACAGTTACAGGAGAGCAGAAGGACGCGGACGGCCGCAGAGACCGCAATTCGACGCAGATCCGCGCCTGGTATGAGAAGAGAGGGAATCTGCATATCTTTGAGTACCGTGAGAGAGATCCGCAGAGCGGAGCGGTCACTGATTCGAGACTGATCTTTTCGGAGGCGCACTGCAGTATCGAGAGAAAAGGCGCCGTCAGCACCATAATGCGCTTTCAGCCCGAAAAAGAACTGGAATGTATGTATGAGACGGGATTCGGATCGATCCCGATGAAGATTTTCACAAAACGCCTGGCCATGAGGGAGGTCGGCAGTAATTTCCACGGCAGAGTTTCATACGACCTGCATCTTCAGGGGGGAGACCCCATGGAGTGCGCAGTGACAGTCAAAGCCGAGCCGGCAAAATAAAGAGCACAGTAAAAAAGGCGTGCCGCACTGCGCGGCACGCCTTTTTAATTGTTGTGACGGTAATAAATGCCGGATCCTGCTCCGGATCACTTGAGGGGCTTGGCTCCTGCCTTCTCCTGAAGCTTGTCCATCTGCTTGCGGAACCAGCTCTTCTTGACGGGGTTGTCGGAAACGAGTTTCTGTCCGCGCATGCCCTTGACTTCGACGATGTAGATACCGCTGACCATTGCCTTGACCTGCTTGTTGATAGGGATCAGGTCGAATACCTTCTCATCTGCGATAAGATTCATGAACCGGGATCCAACCTTGGCCTTAACGATCGGCACCTTGGATCGGCGGGCATACCACGGTGTTTGTGAGATGACTTCCTCGGGAAGTCCCGACTCCTTGAGTTTGAGTCTCTTCTTATCCACGGCCATAATGACTACAGGCTGCTTGTTGGCCTGTATGCGCTCATTCTGCTCGGCCTGCTGTTTCTCGAGACGCTTGCCTATGAAATAGAGCGCCACAAGAACTCCGATCAGGATGACCATGATTACCAGTAAAACGATTGTACCTGTCTTCAAATCAGTACCCTCCTAAAAATACGCTACTATGCATTTTAACATTGAATGATAGGCAAGGCAACAATCGAATTTAAAGATAAAGAGCGCATTTGTAGCAAAAATTTATAGCAAGTTCATATTTGCGTAATACAAAATGCTTTTAAGAATCGGCCTCATATGCTAAACTATACTAGTTATTCTCGAATTAAGGAAACATTTATCAGAAAACTATAGAAAGGCAGAAAGGAACGTATGAAGAAAAGAACAGTGGCAGCAGTCATGACAGCGATGCTTGTGCTGGCGATGACAGGATGCGCGAATTCCGGCGCAAAGACAGAATCTGCCGCGGCGGCGACGACACAGGAAGCTGCGGAGGAAGTGGCGGCACCTCAGGAGTGGATGAATGAGCCCACCGCCTATCTCTCCGGGATCACAGCAGCGGATTACGTGGATCTCCCCGCCGATTACGCATCTATGACCGTTGAAGTGGAACCTGTCGCGGAAGTCACGGAAGAAGAAGTCGAAGCGATGATCGATCAGCAGAGACAGGCAAGAAGAGAACTGGAGGAAGTGACAAAGAGGAACAAGGTCCAGGAGGGTGATGTCGTCAATATCGATTATGTCGGAAGGATTGACGGAGAAGAATTTGACGGCGGATCCGCTGAAGAATACAACCTTGAGATCGGTTCCGGTTCCTTTATTGAGGGCTTTGAGGACGGACTGATCGGCCAGACGGTCGGCGAGACGGTCACTTTGGAACTGACATTCCCGGAAGACTACGCGGACTCCACAAAGGCCGGCGTTGAAGCCGAGTTTGATGTCACGGTCAATTCAATCCAGCAGTACGTGGTACCCAAGCTGACAGACCAGTTTGTGACAGATCTGGGAATTACCGATGATTTCGGAAATCCCGTGAACACGGTGGACGGACTTCGCACTTTCGTGAGAAACTACCTGGTGGAGAGCAACGAGAGCCAGTACACCCAGAGACTTGAGGAGACGATCAGGAATTCCCTGTATGAGAAGAGCACTTTCAAGAAGGATATTCCGGAAGCCATGATGGAGAGAATGAACGAATCCATCGCGACGGAGCTTACTTCTTATGCACAGCAGTACGGCGTTGATCTCAAGACACTTATGCAGCTCGCCTACGGATCCACGGAGGAGAGTTACGAGCAGGATATTAAGGATATGGCTGCCGAGAGTATCAAAAAGAATATCATTCTCAAGGCGATCGGTGACAAGGAAGGGCTCAGTATGAGCGATGAAGATTTCCAGGCGGAACTGGAAGTGGCCATCAGCAATAGCGGCTATACTTCTGTGGAAGACGTTCCGATTGAAGACAGGGAGTCCTACAGAGAGATACTTGACCGCAGGAAAGTCATGGATTTCCTCAAGAGCAAGACGACCGTAACCTCGCCTGCTTCAGAAGAGGGCTCTACCGGCGCGACAGCGGCAGAGGAGACGGAAGCGGCTAAATAAAACTATATTTTGAACAAAAGGAGTGGGAAATAAAACTATGAGACAGGATTATCAGCTCGTGACGGTTCGCGGGCTTTTCGACAGCAAAGAGAGTTATGCAGACAAGACGGTCACGGTGGGTGGCTGGATCCGCAACAACCGCGACTCCAAGTCCATCGGATTCATTGCGCTGGCAGACGGCTCCTGCTTCCAGAACCTTCAGCTGGTGTACAGCAGCGACCTGGAGAATTTCGCGCAGATCGCGAAAATGAACGTCGGTGCGGCGATCATTGCGACCGGCAAAATAGTGCTGACACCAAACGCCAAGCAGCCCCTGGAGATGCAGGTGGAGAAGATCGAGCTGGAAGGAGCTTCCACCTCGGATTATCCGCTGCAGAAAAAGCGCCACAGCTTTGAGTATCTCAGAACGATCCCGCACCTTCGTCCCCGTACCAATACTTTCGCGGCAACTTACCGCGTTCGCTCCCTGATCGCTTACGCGATCCACTCTTTCTTCATGGAGAGAGGCTTCGTCTATGTGCACTCCCCCATCATCACAGGCAGTGACGCAGAAGGCGCGGGCGAGATGTTCCAGGTGACAACTCTTCCTTTGGACGAGCTTCCGCTCACTGAGGACGGCAAGGTCGATTATTCTCAGGATTTCTTCGGAAAGCCTACCAACCTGACGGTCAGCGGTCAGCTTGACGTCGAGACTTTCGCGTTTGCTTTCCGTGATGTCTATACATTCGGACCCACTTTCCGCGCGGAGAAGTCCAACACAACCCGCCACGCGGCTGAGTTCTGGATGATCGAGCCCGAGATGGCTTTCGCCGATCTGCAGGACGATATGGAGAACGCTGAGGCAATGCTCAAGTATGTCATCCGCTATGTCCTCGCAAACGCTCCCGAGGAGATGAAGTTCTTCAACCAGTTTGTGGACAAGGGCCTCATCGAGCGCCTTGAGCATGTGGTCAACTCCGAGTTCGGCCATGTGACCTATACAGAGGCTATTGAGATCCTCGAGAAGAACAACAAGAACTTCGACTTCAAGGTATACTGGGGCTGCGATCTTCAGACCGAGCATGAGAGATACCTCACAGAGGAAGTTTTCAAGCGCCCTGTCTTCGTGACAGATTATCCCAAGGAGATCAAGGCGTTTTATATGAAGCAGAATCCGGACGGCAAGACTGTCGCGGCTATGGACTGCCTGGTGCCCGGCATCGGCGAGATCATCGGCGGCAGCCAGCGTGAGGATGACCTGGAGAAACTGGAAAAGCGCATGGACGAGCTGGGAATGGAGAAGGAGACTTACCAGTTCTATCTCGACCTTCGCAAATACGGCAGTGTGCGCCACGCGGGCTACGGCCTCGGCTTTGAGCGCTGTGTTATGTACCTGACGGGTATGGGCAATATCAGAGACGTACTGCCCTTCCCCAGAACAGTGGGCAACTGCGAACTGTAAGAAATACATGAGACAGGGGCGCAAGCTCCTGTTTCATTGTTATATTATGGAGGAAATATGGTTAAAGACCTCATCATTGTTCTGGATTTCGGCGGACAGTACAAGCAGCTGATCGCGAGAAGAGTCAGAGAGTGCAATGTATACTGTGAGATCCACCCTTACACCCGCACGCCGGGGGAGATCCTGGCGATGCACCCCAAGGGAATCATCTTAACCGGAGGCCCTAACAGCGTCTATGCAGAGGATTCTCCGACCTGCGACAGGGCCCTTTTCGGATTGGGAATCCCTGTGCTGGGCATTTGTTACGGCTCGCAGCTCATGGCGCACAAGCTGGGAGGCACGGTGAAGACGGCCCCTGTCAGCGAATACGGGCATACCAAAATAGCGCTGGACGGCGCGGACAGCGGCTCCAAACTGTTTGGGGGCATTTCTCCTGCTGAGAACACCTGCTGGATGAGCCACACGGACTATATTGCCAATCCCCCCAGGGGGTTTAAGATCTCCGCCCACACGGAGAACTGCCCTGTGGCAGCGATGGAGAACTCCGGCAGCAGGCTCTACGCGGTCCAGTTCCATCCGGAAGTGGTGCATACGCCTTTCGGAACGCAGCTCCTGCGCAATTTTGTAATGGATATTTGCGGCTGCAGCGGAAGCTGGAAGATGTCCTCCTATGTTGAGACAACCGTGAAGGAGCTTAGGGAGAAGATTGGAGACGGCAAGGTCCTTCTGGGACTCTCCGGAGGAGTGGATTCCTCCGTGGCGGCAGCCCTTCTGTCCAAAGCTGTCGGCAAGCAGCTCACCTGCGTATTCGTGGACCACGGACTTCTCAGAAAAGACGAGGGAGACGAAGTGGAGGCGGTTTTCGGTCCCGAGGGACCTTTCGAGCTCAATTTCGTCAGAGTCAACGCGCAGGACAGGTTTTATATCAAACTCGCCGGGATCACAGACCCGGAGATGAAGAGAAAGATCATCGGCGCGGAATTCATCAATGTATTTGAAGAAGAAGCCAAAAGGATCGGAGAAGTGGACTTTCTGGCGCAGGGAACCATCTATCCTGATGTGGTGGAGAGCGGCACCGGAAGCGGCGGCGCGGTGATCAAGTCCCACCATAATGTCGGCGGACTGCCGGAGCATGTGAACTTCAAGGAGATCGTAGAGCCTCTTCGGATGCTCTTCAAGGATGAAGTCAGGCAGACAGGGCTGGAACTTGGCCTTCCCAGGCATCTTGTATTCCGGCAGCCTTTCCCGGGCCCCGGCTTGGGCGTCAGGATCGTCGGCGATGTCACAGCTGAGAAGGTCCGGATCGTTCAGGAGGCGGACGCGATCTTCCGCGAGGAACTGGAAAAGGGCGGCATTGATGTCGGAAAAGGACAATTTTTTGCCGCGCTTACCAATATGAGGTCAGTGGGCGTCATGGGCGATGGAAGGACTTACGATTACGCAGTGGCCCTGCGAGGCGTGCTGACGAGCGATTTCATGACGGCGGAAGCGGCGGAGATCCCGTGGAATGTGCTGCAGATCTGCATGACGCGTATCATTAACGAGGTGAAAGGCGTCAACAGAGTGCTCTATGACCTGACGAGCAAGCCGCCGGGAACGATTGAACTGGAGTGATTTTACAGGGAGAGGATTAGTAAAGATGGTCAAACCGGAGAAAAAGGAGATGATCAGGCTGATCAAAGAAAAGGCCGGAAACAGCGTTTTCTTTATAGCCATACTCTGCGTTGAGATTATATGCCTCGGTATTTTATTGTTTAAAGCCATATTTACACCTGAAATATCCTCCAATTATGCCTTATCTGATTTCAAATATGAAGACAGTTCGAATGTAGAAATGGCGGGAGGGACGCTGACCATTTTGCCGGCGGAAGGTATCTCGGACGAAAACCGGCAGACGGTATCGGGCGAATCCTTTTCGCTGCCGTCGGGGGCGTACGATCTTATTGTTTCTTACGAATCGGATACTAACGGAAACAGAGATTATACTAAATCATCGGGAACTATTACGATCTCGAGCGAACATCATGAAATTGAAGCAGATACACTGACCTTTGATGATGGACATACCATGGCTGAGGGAAGACTTTGGATCCCTGTTTTTTCCGGCTGCAATGACCTGAAGTTTAATATTCGCTACAATGGACAGGGAATACTGCGGATAAGCGGCTGCCAGATAGCAGAATATACCGGGTACAGGGCGGTGAGATTCCTCGGAGTTCTCATATTCTTCATAGTAATCGATCTTTTATACCTTTTGTTTTTTACAGACTGTGCGATCAGGATCAGTAAGCCTGCCGCCGCAGTACTGTTGGCGACACTGATCGCAAGTGCTTCGTTTGTTGAGAGCGGGCTTTACGCGGGATATGACCTTTGGTTCCACATGGCCCGTATAGTCACGATCGCAAAAGAATTGTCAAACGGACAGTTTCCGGTCAGAATCGCGACAGAGTTAAACAACGGCTTCGGGTATGCCAATTCCCTGTATTATTGTGATATTTTCTTATATTTGCCGGCACTTTTATATAATCTTCATCTGCCGCTCAGAATGTGTTATCAATTCTATGCGATCGCGGTCAACTTTTTTACAGGGATCAGCGCATATTACGCAGTATCCAAGTTTACTGATAAGCGAAGTCTGATGTTTCTGGGCACTATGCTGTATATGCTTTGTACATATAGAATTGCAAATCTGACTAACCGCGCAGCGCTCGGCGAATATACGGCAATGTGCTTTTTGCCGCTTATAGTTGTCGGCCTGTATAACATATTAAGAAAAGACGGGCAAGGTGAGATCAACTGGTTTCCGCTGGCAGCCGGTATGTCAGGCGTCATAATGAGTCATATTGTAACAGCGGAGGTAGCAGCCGTTGATATTGCTATTGTCTGTATTATGTCGTTGACCAGATTTTTGGATGTAAAGAGAATAAAGGCGATGCTGAAAGCAATATTTGCAAGTATATTGCTGACAGCCTGGTTTCTGGTGCCATTCCTTGATTCTTTTAAAAACCAGACAACAGTGGTGCAAACGAGTGACCTTAGAATGCTGGGTGAGACGACCAGAACATATCTGTCCCTGTTTTCGGCATTTACACCGGGGCATGAGATCAGAACCTGGGTATCCATCGGAGCAGCCTCTTTGGTTTGCATTATAATCATGCTGTATTGTCTGTATTGTTATAAAAATACAGAGTCATTTGACGGGGCAGAGCGGGAGAAACTTCAGACATTCCGTATTTTTTGCGCGCTTTCTTTAATGAATGTGGTGGTTGTCTGCAAACTGTTTCCATGGAACAGGATACAGAATCTGCTTGGACTGAAAAGGTTTGGTTATATGCTGGGAACAATACAGTTTTCGTGGAGATTTTTCTCAGCCGCATCGATACTGATCACAATCTCTGCTGTGCTGGCCCTGAACTATTTCAGAGACAATAAGCCTGGTGTTTATAAGGTCTGTTTCGCAGCGATAATGGTTTCCCTTCTTGTCGGATGCGCATATTATTACTACATCCTTTATGATTACACAGCACTCAACAGATGGAGTAATCTGGCGAGTTACACCAAAACAGATACCCTGTATTTCCTGGAAGGAACTAAAGGCGCGGACAGCAGCATATCAGAGTGCAGGGTGACGGAAGGAACTGCGGTCGCAGAAGGGTATGAGAAGGTAAACGGCAAAGCAGTACTGCATGTACATAATATGGATTCCAAACAGGAAGCAAAGATCGAAGTGCCGATTTTTGCATATAACCATTATCAGGTTAACGAACTTAAAGACGGCCGGACAGGCGATATAATGCCATTTGAAAAATCGGATAAGAATTGTGTTCTGATCACTGTACCGCCGGGATATGAGGGAGACTTGCTGATACGCTTTGTCGAGCCGCTGTTCTGGAGGATCTCTGAGATCCTGTCATTGATTGCGTGGCTGGTGGTTTTGTTCCGCTTGTTTTACAAAAACAAAGAAAAACTAAAGTGTAAATTCAAATCAAATGTGGTGGTCTGAGAATTATGAGACTGAAAGACGCGATCGCATCCTTGCAGCTTGGCAGGAAGAAAGAAGCTGAGATCCGACAGTTGTGCACTGTGTGGAGCGAGCAGGCAGACGACAGACCCGGGACCGTGCCGCTGCCGGAATATCCCAGACCGCAGATGAGGCGCGCGGACTGGACCTGTCTGAACGGCTGGTGGGAATATGGATTCTGCACAGAATCTGTATTAGAAAATAATACAGAATTGTCTTCTGACGGCAGGATCCTGGTGCCCTTTTCTCCCGAGACGAGGCGCTCGGGAGTAAACCGCATCCTGCAGCCCGGCGAGACTCTCTGGTACAGAAGAACTATTGAAGACCTTCATCTGCCGGAGGGCAGGCGGCTGATTCTGCACTTCGGCGCAGTGGACGAGCGCTGCACCGTATATTGGAATGATCAGAAAGTAGGAAGCCATCGGAACGGATACTTGTCCTTCAGCTTCGACGTGACGGAATATGTGGAGCCCGGCGACAATGAGCTCAAAGTGTTCGTGTGGGATGACACAGATGAGGGAAATGAGTGCCGCGGCAAGCAGACCCTTAATCCCGGAGGCATGTTCTATCACGCCCAGAGCGGGATCTGGCAGACGGTGTGGATGGAGACGGTTCCTGAGAACTACATCCGGCATATGCGGATCACGCCCCTCCCCGAAGAGGAAGCAGTGGAAGTTGCGCTGTGGATGTCGAAAGATGCGGAGGTCCGGATCACAGTCGAGGACTGCGCTGAAACTTTCTCATATCCGCTGTCTTCACAGCTCAAAGTGCGGATTCCTGTTAAGAATCCTCGTCTTTGGAGTCCGGAACACCCGGAACTGTACGACCTGCGGATCGAGGCGGGAGAAGATGTGGTCGAGAGCTATTTTGCCATGCGCTCTTTTGGCGTGGGGACGGATGAGACGGGAAAAGCCCGGCTGCTTTTGAACGGCGAGCCATACTTCTTCAACGGGATCCTGGACCAGGGATACTGGCCCGAGAGCCTTATGACGCCGCCGGCGGAAGAGGCGATGATCTACGACATCGAACAGATGAAAGAGCTCGGCTTCAACATGCTCCGCAAGCATGTCAAAATAGAGCCCGCCCGCTGGTACTATCACTGCGACCGCCTGGGAATGGTGGTCTGGCAGGACATGGTCAACGGCGGAGGTCCCGTGCAGTCGCTCCTTGAGACCTACCTTCCGACGGTCATCCCCGCGGCTGGGAGGATCTTGCGCGACAACCATTATAAGCTCTTTGCTCGTGAAGACGAGAAGGCCCGGCAGCGGTTCGAGAGAGATATCGTCCGCATGATCAGGCAGTTGTACAACTGCCCCTGCGTGGGTCTGTGGGTCCCCTTCAATGAGGGATGGGGCCAGTTTGACGCGCTCCGGATCACGGACATTGTCAGGAAAGCAGATTCCACAAGACCTGTGGACCACGCCAGCGGCTGGTTCGACCAGGGAGGCGGCGATGTGCGAAGCGTGCACAATTATTTCCGTCCATTGAAGGTTGAGAAAGACAACCGGGCTTTTGTGATTTCTGAATACGGCGGTATTAACTGCCAGATTCCGGAGCACTCCATGAGCTCTGAGGTCTACGGATATCACCAGACTTCGGAGGAGGAGTTCCCCGGCGCTTTTGCAGAGATGATGAAGACTGTTCAGGGACTTGTCAGCGACGGTCTCTGCGCCGCTGTGTACACCCAGGTCTCGGATATCGAGGAGGAGACCAACGGGCTTCTTACCTATGACAGGAAAGTCAGGAAGGCTTGAGGTTTTCAGCTGGGGCATACTTGTAGGAGATCAGACTGTTAGTGCTGTAAACGAGCCCTTAGAGGTATCTCTAAGGGCTCGTTTAGGGCGCATGTCAAGGCGGCTCATCACGGTGTTATTTCGTCATCCAATACCACTTTCCGAAAGCCGTTCCGATGATGATCGCATACCCAAGGAAGCTCCACGCGTCAGGGATCTCGCCCCACAGCAGGAAGCCAAATATCGCTGCGTATACGACTTGTGAGTAGTCGAAAACGGAGATATCTCTTGCCGGAGCGTTCTGGTAAGCAGCAGTGACGGAGAGCTGCGCGATTGCCGCGGAGCAGCCTGCCAGGACCAGGAAGATAAACTGCATTATAGACATCGGATGGTAGTTGAGCAGGATGTTAGGGAGCAGGATCAAGGTTGAGAATACAGAGAAGGAGAAGACGATCACCGGTCCCTTCACACCGCTGAGGCCCAGTTTGCGCACAAAGGTGTAGGCAGTTCCTGCAGTGAATCCGCCGAGGATGGCGACCAGCGCCGGGAAGGACGCGATGCCTGCGCCCGGCTTGGCGACAAAGGCTGCTCCAGTGAAGGCCATCAGGACACTGAGCCATTCGACCCGGTTCGGTCTTTCTTTCAGGATGAAGATAGACATCAGGATGGCAAAAAAGGGAGAGAGCTTGTTCAGGATGTTGGCGTCGGCGATCCTCATGTGGTCCACGGCCCAGAAATTGCAGAGAATGCCCATCGTGCCGATGCTGCAGCGCAGGAACACATCCATGAGGCTTGTGCGGGGAATATAGAACTTTTCTCCGGAGCGCATAAGGATGAAGGCCGCGAGGAAGGCGGCGACAATATTCCTGAAGAAGGCCTTCTGCATAGTCGGCACATCGCCGGAGAGCCGCACGAAGACGGTCATCAGCGAGAAGAAAAAGGCTGCCGACAGAATGAACAGGATTCCTTTCGTGCGATTGACAGCGGGTGTGGAAGAAGCCCCTCCGGGGGCTTTTTTATCGGGTGTTTTCGATTGCATAGATTTGCCTCGTTAAAATTAAGATCAGGTTGCTTACAATGTTTTTGCATCCACGCAATTATAACGCAGGATCAGATAAAAGAATACTGCAAAACACAGATTGCGCTTGACTAGTTCATAAAGAAATGATACTTTCGACATGTTAACGGTTTAAAGTGCTAAATAACGGGAAACCGAAGTATATACAGACAGGAGACAACAATGGACTTGCAAGAAAGCAGAGAAGTGATCAGACAGGTCGACGAGGAGATGGCGAAGCTTTTTGTAAAGAGAATGGAAGCCGTCAGATCAGTCGCTGCATATAAGAAAGAGAGAGGGCTTCCCATCGAAGATAAAGAGCAGGAGGCCAGAGTCATTAAGGGCAGGAGCGCTCTGGTGGAGGATCCGGAACTGCGTTCTTTCTACGTGAATTTCCTGCAGGATACGATGGATGTCAGCAAGCGCTGGCAGCACTATCTGATGGAAGGCCTCAGGGTAGCTTACAGCGGCGTGGAGGGCGCCTTTGCGCACATTGCCGCGGGGCGCATTTTCCCTGACGGTGAACTGGAATCTTATCCGTCCTTCGAGTCAGCGTACGAAGCTGTGGAAAAGGGAGAATGCGATGTGGCGGTGCTGCCCATCGAGAACAGTTTTGCCGGCGAAGTCGGACAGGTGCTGGACCTGATGTTCTCCGGAGATCTGTATGTGAACGGCGTCTACGACCTGTCGATCAACCAGAATCTTCTGGGACTGCCCGGAACTGATGTTTCCGGGATCAGGACTGTGTACAGCCACCCCCAGGCGATTTCCCAGTGCAGGTCATACATCCGCAAGCACGGCTTTGACGCGGTCAGTATGGCCAACACGGCTCTGGCAGCCCAGAAAGTGGCGCAGGACGAAGACCGCAGCACAGCGGCCATTGCCAGTGAAGAGACCGCCGATCTCTATGGGCTGCAGATCCTGGATCACGATATCAACGAGAGCAAGGTGAACACGACCCGCTTCGCGGTATTTTCAAGAGTAGAGACCAAGATGGCGATCAGGAAAGACGCAGGCGCGTTCCTGCTTCTGTTCACCGTCAAGGATGAGGCCGGCGGCCTTGCCAAAGCGGTCAATGTGATCAGTGCCTACAATTTCAACATGCGCGTATTGCGCTCACGTCCCATGAAAGACCTTCCGTGGCATTACTATTTTTACGCGGAAGTGGAGGGAGATGACTCCTCCGAGAACGGAAAGCGCATGATCAGCGCGCTCCGCGGGACCTGCCCGGGACTTAAGGTAGTCGGGCGCTATACCGCGACGTCAAATATACAGCAGGGAGGAGAGACGATATGATCATCCGCATGGAACTCGGGGATTCGGGTTACGATATAGTGCTGGAGAGAGGATGCCTTAAGAAAGCGGGGGAACAATTAAACCTCGACAGGAAGGTGTTCATTCTCACCGATGACGGCGTTCCGGCGCAGTATGCACAGACAGTCGCGGACCAGTGCAGAGAGCCGCATATCCACACTGTACCTCAGGGGGAGGGCAGCAAGAGTTTCGCTGGTTTGGAAGAACTGCTGACCGAGATGCTGGAACTCGGCTTTACCCGCGGCGACTGCGTCTGTTCCGTCGGTGGCGGCGTCGCTGGAGACCTGGGCGGCTTCACGGCAGCCTGCTATATGCGCGGGATCGACTTCTACAACATTCCGACTACGATCCTGTCCCAGGTGGACAGCTCTATCGGCGGCAAAACAGCGATCAACCTCGCAGGCGTCAAGAACATTGTCGGCGCGTTCTGGCAGCCGAAGAAGGTGCTGATCGATCCCGACACCCTCGATACTCTTTCTGACCGGCAGAAATCCAGCGGTCTCGCGGAGGCTGTAAAGGCAGGGCTGATCGCTGATCCGGAGCTCTTTGCGATGTTCGAGGACTTCGCGAATACAAGAGCGCCTTTGGATCTTGAGAAGATCATCGCCGCGTCCCTCATCGTCAAGAAAACAGTCGTGGAACAGGACGAGCGCGAGGGCGGCGTCCGCAAAATATTGAACTTCGGCCACACCATCGGCCACGGAATAGAGAGCGTCACCGGCCTTCTGCACGGAGAATGCGTAGCGATGGGCATGATCCCCATGTGCTCGCCGGCGGTGAGATCCCGCCTGCTCCCTGTGCTCGGAGCGCTGCACCTTCCCGCCAGGGTCCATGCGGATCCCGAGGAAGTCTACCACGCTGTGCTGCATGATAAGAAGATGGGTGACGGCTACGTCAGCGTTGTGAGCGTCGACAGTGTCGGCAGTTATAAAATACAGAAAGTCGACCCGGCTGTGCTTCGCTACGGCATTGACGTGGTGGTGAGGCTCTGACGCGGATGCCTGCCGCGATGCGAATAGGAGAACAGAATTATGATGTACATGGATTTTAAGCGCAAACTCCCGATCCCCATGGAGACCAAGGAGATGTATCCGCTGACCGGCGATATGGCCGAGACGGTAGAGAGAACCGTCACAGAACTCAAGGCGATCTTTTCCGGCAACAGCGAGAAGCTCGCCCTGATCATAGGCCCCTGCTCGGCGGACAACGAGGATAGCGTCATCGATTATATTTCCAGGCTTATGCCTCTGCGGGAACAGGTGAAGGACAAGATCCTCATCGTTCCCCGCATTTACACGAACAAGCCCAGGACGACCGGAGACGGCTATAAGGGGCTGGTCCATCAGCCGGATCCCAACGCGCAGCCCGATCTCTTTAAGGGAATCATTGCCACCCGCGAACTGCACATGCGCGCGGTGAAGGAGACGGGATTTGTCTGTGCGGATGAGATGCTCTATCCGGAGAACCATAAATACCTGGACGACCTTCTGGGCTATGTGGCGGTCGGCGCCCGCAGCGTGGAGGACCAGCAGCACAGACTGACTGCCAGCGCTATTGAGTGCCCTGTCGGCATGAAGAACCCCACCAGCGGGGATCTGACTGTCATGATGAACAGTATTTTGGCGGCACAGCATGAGCACGATTTCATCTACCGCGGCTGGGAGGGCCATTCTTACGGAAATCCCTTCGCGCACGCGATCCTCAGAGGATATGTGAACAGACAGGGCGTCTCCCACCCCAACTATCACTACGAGGACCTGCTCTATCTCTCGGATCTCTACAAGAAGTGGGAACTGAAGAATCCCGCCGTCGTGATCGACTGCAATCACGCCAACAGCGGGAAGAAGCCTTTCGAGCAGGCGCGCATCCTCAAGGAAGTACTTCATTCCTGCCGCTACAACCCGAAGGTGAAGAAACTCGTGAAGGGCTTCATGGTGGAGAGCTACATCGAGGACGGAAATCAGCCGGTCGACGGCGGCGTATACGGAAAGAGCATCACAGACGCCTGCATCGGGTGGAAGAAGACAGAGAAACTGATTTACGATATGGCGGAACTGTTGTGATTTATGAGCCATTTGCGCTAAAATAGTAATGTGCACAACCTGGCAGGGGCTGCAGCAGGAACAACTAATAATATCAGGCCGGCAAAAAGACCGGTTCGTGCATAAGATGCACAGGAGGGAGGATTTTATGAATCTGCTTGGTTTACTGATGGCTGCAATGACAACGAAGAATGCTTTGGCACAGGTCGCAAAGAAGACGGGCCTTTCCGAGAAGCAGATCAAAAAGCTTATGTTGATCGCGATCCCGATCCTGATCAAATATCTGACTAAGAACGCTTCTTCCGGCGACGGCGCGCACTCTCTTCTGGGAGCTCTTGCCCAGCACAACAACAAGGAGGAGATGGGTCTTCAGCTCAAGGACGCGGATGAGGATGACGGTCACAAGATCATCGGCCACATCCTTGGCAAGAAAGAGGAAGCTGTCACACAGAACCTCTCTGCCCAGTCCGGTCTGACTCAGGAGCAGGTCAACCAGATCCTGGCGATCATGGCGCCCGCGATCATGAGCGGAGTTTCCGAGGCGGCAGCTGATCAGAAGCCTTCCGCACAGTCCGCAGTTCCCGGCATTTTCAGCGCTCTTCTGGGAACAGGTGCCCAGGTCCAGGCTGACGAGAAGGACGATGCGATCAACGGTACAGCGCTTCTTCAGGCTCTTCTGAGCGCGAGAAAGTAAATACACTGAGGTTTGTGTTATGATCAACAACAAGATGTTCTGGATCCTGATCGGATTTATCCTGATCATGCAGATTCCCCTCTTTCTGATGACGCACTGAAGAAGAGGCGGAACTTAGACAAATAAAAGACCGGTCAGCGGCAGTTTATATGCCGCCGGCCGGTCTTTTTGGGTTCTTCAGATCATTTATACGACCACGTCATACTTCTCAATGTCGTGGAAAGCCGCGCTGCCGCCTTCAGCGAAGAAGCGGATTTCGGTATCCTCGGGATCGGGGTATACATTCGCGGTCATCACGTGTCTGCCGCCGTCAATGAAGACTTCCAGCGAGCTGACGTCGAGCAGCATTTCCAATTCGATGGATTCCGGGTGACCGATATCCAGTTTGCGGACATCCACGTTATCCTCACTGCCGGTGAAAGGGATGCCGGACTTACTGCGGTCGATGGCAAGTACGCCTTCATCTTTGTCAAAATATACAACTGTTTCATGTGTCTCTCCGGCGAAGAGTTTGACGCCGGCGCAGGCAGCAGTGCCGGGTTCCAGAGTCAGGCGGATCCTTGAGACTGTGCCGCTGATGCCCTTGACGGAGACTTCACTGCCGGTGACGGAGAGGGACTGGCACGCAACCACAGAATCTGTCG
This sequence comes from uncultured Lachnospiraceae bacterium, assembly GCA_902781325.1. Classification (GTDB taxonomy): domain Bacteria; phylum Bacillota; class Clostridia; order Lachnospirales; family Lachnospiraceae; genus CAG-791. The sequence continues at coordinate 12,080 of CACZJD010000017.1, read as the reverse complement.
AGCTCCCTTGCCGGTTTCTGGATCAGACAGTCTCCGTCCATGCTGAGTTCTCTGGGGAAAGAATAGGTGCCTGCCCAGCCTTCAGCCTGGGTGGGGTAATTGCGGTCCCACATTTCTTTCCAGGAGATCATGATATAGCGCCCGTCGGGCATGTGCAGGCTCTGCGCGGCGTAGAAGTCGAAACCGTTGTCGAGCTCTCCGATCTTTTTAAGATCGAAGCGGCCGGTCTCAAAGTCCAGTTTTCCAAGAAGATAGAGGCCGGAGTGGACGTTCTGGAAGTGGTTGTCCATCTGAGGCAGGTTCTGGGGGCTGGTAAGTATGACTTCCTTTCCGTCGATCACCAGATAGTCCGGACATTCATAGACGCCGTTCAGGTTGTAGAAGTCCTCTTCGAACTCCGGCTGCCTGTGAAGCAGATGTCCCACATATTCCCACTTCATCAGGTCGCGGCTCCTGCACAGAATGAGGTTTCCGAAACCGGAATCCACAGGTTCTATGCCGAAGACATCGTCCAGGGACGGAGATTGGCCTTTGTTGCTGACGCCGGTGTGGTGCACCGCGTCCGCCTCAACGTAACGGAGTGAGGAAGAGGGAGCGTGCCTGTCCCATTTTCTGGTGCGTTCATCCAGTTCTTCCTTGCTCGCTTCAAGAGCGAGCACGCGCGCGCCGGCAATGAAGTAGTACCAGTCGTCCTTCTTGAAAAGACGGGGATCCCTGAAATCCAGAGGGGACACTTCTTTGCTGAGCATGTCAGCGGTCAGGATGGGATTGGACTCATCTTTGGTAAATGTGACTCCGCCGTCTTCAGATACTGCCATGCACTGTCTCTGCAGCGTGGGCTGCGCGGCGGTGTACATCAGGTACAGCTTGCCGTCCTTCTCGATGGTGGAACCGGAGCAGCAGCCGCAGATGACTTCATAATCCCGGTCCGGAACAAGAGCGACCGGGAGCACATCCCAGTGCACGAAGTCCTCGGTTGTGAAATGGCCCCAGTGCATGGTGCCCCACGCGGGTTTGTGGGGGTAATGCTGGAAGAAGAGGTGCGCTTTGCCGTTATAATAGATGGTTCCGTTGGGGTCGTTGGACCAGCCCGAAGGCACGGAAGCGTGATAATAGGGTCTGTAACTCTTACTCATATTTCCTCCTGTTTGAGAGAATCTGTCAGCCGGAATCTCCGGAAACGTCAATAGTGGATCACATTTTCTTCACTCCGTATCCTCTCGAGCACCGGGGCTGCCTCCGGGCTTTCAAAATAGCGGAGCGTGCTGTCCGGCACCAGACCGTCCAGTTCGTCAAAGCGCCCGTCTTTGAGCAGCTGTCTTACGGTGGAGGCGCTGATAGCCTGCCCGCCGGAAGACGATCCGGCCGGGGCTTCCTTACGAGGCACGACAACGCAGGCGACGCCCGCCTTGGGCAGCTCTTCCTGCATGATCCTGTTGTAGATGCCGGTCACAAGGCTTGTGGGCTCCTCGCCGACGTAGCGGACGCCGATGTTCAGGGCCGCCGCTATTTTGGCAAAGACCTGCAGGTCCAGGAAGGCGTGGCTCTCGATGACCGCGGTCTCATCCTTTTGGAAATAGCTCGGGAAGGTGGCGCTGCTGATGACATAGGGGCCGCTCTCGTGGTAAATGAGGTTGGACAGGTGAGCGGTGCCCTCCATGATCAGGCGCTTGCGGACGGCGAAAGGCACCAGGGAAGCATCCTCGCTGACCATAAAGAGGTGTACGAGGTCGTTCTCGGCGCAGGCCTTCTCCACAAGGTAGAGGTGGCCGTTTGTGAACGGATTAGCGTTCATTACCAGCGCTGCGGTGCGGGGAGAAGCGGGCGTCGGCGTGCTCTTGGCGTCAAGGGCCCCGGCAGTCTCGCGCTGCAGGCCGCTCAGGTAGTCGGAAAAGCCGGTGCGCCGGTTCTCCATGAAGACGATGCGGCCCTCGATGCGGACGATCTCGTGGAATCCGAGGTCGCCGAAGAACTTGGCGGAGTCGCATTTCGTGTAGAGAAACAAATGCATGTTGCCGCGGCTGTACTGGTAGGAGATCAGATGCGAGACGATCTCGTTCATGAGGCCTTCGCCCTGGTGAGCGCTGCTGACTGCCATACAGCGCAGCGTGTTGCCAAAGCAGCTGCCGGTAGCAATGATATTCATGTCGTCATCGTACATGCCGCATGTGTAATCGAGGTTTCCATCCCTGCGAATGCCTTCGGCCAGGAGCAGTTTGTCGACTTGGCCGTTGGAGTATCGGTCTGTGGGATAAATTTGGGAAATACCGTATTCGGACATGATCTTGTTCCTTTCTTGCGCAAAAACTTCTGCACTTATAGAATACCACAAAGCCCCTTCTAAATCCTTATGAGAAAGAAAAGTATGAAATAATCGGGGGATGCGGTATTATTAAATATAAGGTTTATAATACCTGACCGGAGAGGGAGTATTGTGTCATATGAATGAGATGAAAATGAGCGGGCGCGGCGAAGAAGCCGCTGTTTCCTCCGGGATCCGTATTCGCGAGGCAGCCGTGGACGACGCGGCCCGGCTTCTTGAGATCTATGCCTATTACGTGGAGAAGACTGCCATCACTTTCGAGTACGATGTGCCGTCTGACGAGGAGTTCAGGGGCAGGATCGCGCATATAAAGGAGCGCTATCCCTATCTGGTGATCGAGCGGGACGGTGTCATCCGGGGATACGCTTATGCCGGCGTCTTCAAGGACAGAGCAGCCTATGACAGGTCCTGTGAGATGACGATCTATCTCGACCGCGAGGCGGTCGGCGGAGGTCTCGGAAGGAAACTCTATGAGGCCCTTGAGGAAGCGCTGAAAGCGCAGGGGATCCTGAATCTGTACGCCTGCATCGGGTATCCGGATGAAGCGGACGAATACCTCGACTACAACAGCGCGCAGTTTCACGAACATCTGGGATACAGAACGGTCGGCACATTCCACCAGTGCGGATACAAGTTCGGACGGTGGTACAGCATGATCTGGATGGAGAAGATGATCGGAGAGCACAAGTGACGCCTCCGGGGAAATGAGCAATATGAGTGAAATGGAACGACTGCAAACGATCATAGAGCGCCTCCGCGCCAAGGACGGCTGCCCCTGGGACAGCGCGCAGACCCACGAGAGCATCAAGGCGATGTGCATCGAAGAGGCGGCGGAGGTCGTGTGCGGGATCAATATTTTGACAGCTACAGGGGATTCTGAGAACTTGCGGGAAGAGCTGGGCGACCTGCTCTTCCAGGTGATCTTCCACGCGAGCCTGGCGGAGGAGGAGGGCCTCTTCACGTTGGAGGATGTGGCGAAGACTGCCGCGGACAAGATGGTGCGCAGGCACCCGCATATCTTCGGCGGGGCAAAATACAGCTCGGAAGCGGAAAAGGACGCCGCCTGGGAGGAGATCAAGCGGGCGGAAAAGGAAGGCCGCGAGTGGCAGGAGCCGTATCTGGCAGCAGCCATGGAAGAAGCCAAGGAACTGATCGATGTCGCCGAGAGGCGCAAGGGATTCAGGAAAGAATAAACCGGAGATAACCGGCGAGATTTAGAAAGGGGAACAAAATGGCAGATAACACAAACATGAAGGATTATGAACTGGCGCTGAACGCAGTGCGCGAGCGCACTGACTTTGTTCCGAAGGTCGGTGTCGTGCTGGGATCCGGCCTGGGCGGCCTGGCGGATGACATCGAGGTCGTGACCAGAATTCCGTATTCCGAACTTGAGGGCTTTCCCCGCTCGACTGTGGAGGGCCACAAGGGAGAGTATATCTTCGGCTATATCGATTCAGTTCCGGTGGTTCTGATGAACGGCCGTGTACATTACTATGAGGGCTATCCCATGCAGAAGGTAGTGCTTCCGGTTCGTGTCATGGCTCTTCTGGGCGTGGAGGTGATCATCCTGACCAACGCGGCGGGAGGTCTCAACAAGAATTTCCATCCCGGCACGCTGATGTGCATCAATGACCAGAATACGGCATTTGTGCCCTCGCCGCTGATCGGACCCAATGATGACAGACTGGGCGTGCGCTTCCCCGATGTGAGCGCGATCTATGACAAGGATCTGCAGGAGCTTCTGCACAAGACTGCGGATGATCTCGGCATTGAGTTGGAAGACGGCGTCTATCTTCAGATCACGGGTCCCGCTTACGAGACTCCCAACGAGGTCGCGATGTATGCGATGCTCGGCGCTGATGCGGTCGGAATGAGCACGGGCTGTGAGGGCGTCGCTCTCAAGCACATGGGCATGCGAATCATGGGCATCACCTGCATCACGGACATGGCCATTGTGAACACGACCTTCGAGACCTCCCACGAGGAGATCCAGAAGGTGGCGAACCGCGCAGGCAAAGAGCTCCAGAGACTTGTAAAGGAAGTTGTCAGGAGAATCTGAGGATGTGCGGCAGATACTTCTGGAATGACGACGCGGAGGACGAGTTTCTCGAAGATTTCCCCGACCTTACGGGCGCAGTCCGCAGGCTGCGCGCAGGGGACTATACGCCGGGCATGAGCGCGCCGGCGCTTGCCGCCGGAACCGGAAGCGGCGTCTGTATGGAGCCTCTTCTATGGGGATTTCCGGGATTTGACAAGGGAAGGCTCCTCATCAATGCTCGGGCGGGGCAGCGGGCTTCTACGAATGGGACAAAAAGAAGGAAAAGGTGATCTTCACCCTTCCGGACCGGCAGATCCTGTATCTGGCGGGGATCTACCGCCCTTACGGCGATGAGAATCGTTTCGTTGTGCTGACAAGGGAGGCAAACGCCTCCATGGAACCGGTGCACGACCGGATGCCGCTCATCCTCTCCGGGGATGAAGTGCTTCCCTGGGTGAGCGACCCGGCAAAGGCCGGCGAAATTTTGACAAAGGAACTGCCGATGCTGAAGGCGGAGAGGCCGTACGAGCAGATAAGTTTTGAATTTGAATAGGCATTTTTCCGGGCCCATCATGCCCTCAAAAAAACTCATCACTGCCGCTCTTTAGGAGCGGCAGTTTCTATATCTTCTCGTCATATAAGAGATCCGGACTCGCAGAGCCCGGATCTTGTATTTGTTGGGATTATGACAATGTAATTTAAAAGGGGCATGCCGCAAAAGCGAAGGCCCATCCTTTCCCCCCTTTACAAATAGGCTATATAGTGCTATATTCTTACTACGACAGATATACTACGACAGACGTTGTAACGACAGGCGATACACCGACTGTCAATATATGGCACGCAGGAAAGGAGGAAGGCACTTGACTACGATCAGCAGCGATGTAATTCGCGGATATAATGATACGATCATTCTATACCTTCTTTTGGACAGGCCTTCCTACGGTTATGAGATCTCAAGGATGATCCGGCAGCTCTCCGACGGGAAGTATGTGATCAAGGAGACCACGCTCTATTCGGCGTTCACGCGCATGGAGAAGAACGGCTACATCGTCTCTTTCAGCCGCAGCGCGGAGAACGGAAAGCGGCGCACTTACTACAGCATAACCGATGCGGGAAGAGAGTATTACAGAGAGAAATGCGAGGAGTGGAATCTGACTAAGGAAGTGGTCGAGCACTTCATCTCTGTGACAGGAACGAGAGCGCTGACCGATGGCGGCGCCAGGTAGAAAGGAGACAGCATGGAAACGATCAGAAACTATCTGAGTACGATGTTTGCAGGTCTTCCTGATACGCCGGAAGTCCGCAAGGCTTACGAAGAGCTCGCGGCGATGATGGAAGACAAATATACGGAATTGATCGCGGAGGGCTGCGGTGAGAACGAGGCGGTCGGAACTGTGATCTCGGAGTTTGGAAACCTTGAGGAACTGGCGCAGACCCTCGGGATTGAGGAATATATGGGAGAAGCGCGGCAGAATTCTGCCCGGCAGAGCGAGGAGAGAACCGCGGAGGATCCCATTCCGGAAGATCACGAGCAGTTCAGAGTGATCTCCGCCGGGGAAGTATGCGACTATCTGGGCGTCGGAAACTTCGCGGCGATGTTAAAGTGCTTCGGGATCTTTTTGTGCATCACATCTGTGACCGGACCGATCCTTCTGGATATTCCCGGGGATAACTGGCTCAGCGGAGCGGTGCAATCTTTTGGCATAGCGCTGCTGTTCGTGTTCATCGCGGCGGCGGTGGCCTGCTTTTTGATCTCAGGCGCTTATAATAAGCCCTGGAAGTTTATCGACTCGGAGCCCCTCGAACTTGACAGAGAGGCGGAGGAGATCGTGGCGGACCAGGAGAGGATCGCCGAGAACGAGAGTACGAAGCAGAAGGTCACAGGCATTGTGATGATCATTCTCAGTATCGTTCCGGCAATTCTGTTCGGCGACAATTTCGGACCGGCGCTGATGCTTGTTTTAGTCGGGGCGGGAGTTTTCCTGCTTGTCTACCACGGCTCGAAGAAGGCGCTGTACAAGAGGCTCAGGAAAGCCCAGGAGCGGGCGGGCAGGGCAAGAAGCATGAACCGCGAAGCGTACAGCGGTACATTTAATGATCGCTCAGATGCAGGCGGCGCCGGCTATGGCGGCACATCAGGCGGCAGGCGCTATGTCAGCACAGGCAGAAAGGGCAATAAGGGCAGGAAAGAGAAGTTTTACTACAGAGACAACAATCTCCGCACTCTGATGCCCATTTACTGGGAAATCGTGACATGTCTCTATTTCGGCATCAGTTTCATGACGGGCCTTTGGGGTATCTCGTGGCTGATCTGGATCGCGGCGGGAGCTGTCAAAAAAGTGATAGAAAGCCGGTATGGCGAGCCCGTATAATAGAGAGGGAATCTCTATGACAAAGGGTTAAGGAATGAAGCCCCGAGCAGTTGGTATTAGTGGAATATTACTAACTGCTCGGGGCTATATTTGTTTAAAACGGCAAAACGATAAGAAATGGTTGTTATTTGATTGACAAAGAGAGAAATATAAGCTAACATAACATACAACGTAGGATGTACTACGTTACACAAATAATACAAGGACCGGATCGTGATATTCATAATAAGCTATCAAGGAGATCATGATCCTTCCGTGAAATATCGCAGTACGCGCAAACGTACTGCGATATTTTGACTTCGGAGCTAAGTGGAAGATGCGTAGATCAAGGGGGATGCCCCGGCTTTTACGGAGGAAACAGGTCTATGAAAAGGAAACGAGCGATTTTTTGGCAGATGGCTGTGATCGTGCTGCTCTTCAGCCTTGCGGTCACGGGCTGCGGGGCAGCAGGCGGCGCTCCTTCCGACAGCAAAACGGAGTATGTGATCCGCCTCGGACACAGCGACACGGAGGACAATCTCATCAATGTTTCGCTGCAGCATTACGCGGATTACGTAAAGGAGAACACGCAGGGGCGCGTCGTCATCAGGCTCTATCCCAACGAGGAGCTGGGCGATAACACAGACATGGCGCAGCAGCTCGTCACCGGGCAGCTCGACGCGATGATGATGCCTCAGGGCGTTGAGGCAACTTACGCGCCCAAAATAGCGACACTCGGGCTTCCGTTTCTGTTCACGAGTTACAAGCAGGCCTGGGCAGTCGTGGACGATGCGGAGATCGCGAAGGGCCTGACTGAAGGACTGAGCGACTACAACATGATTCAGCTGGCTTTCTGGGAGAACGGCATGCGCCAGATCACCAACAATGTCAGGGAAATCTCAGTGCCCGGGGACGTCTCCGGACTTCGCATGAGGATTCCCGATGACAAAATGACAGAGGCGATCTTCAGGGCGCTCGGAGCCAGGACCACAGTCTTTTCCTGGAACAGGACCTACGACGCTCTGAAGCAGGGCACCTTCGATGGAGAAGAGAACCCCATCGCCAACATCTACGCCAATAAGATCAATGAGGTAAACCAGTACCTCACGATCACAAATCACAAATATGAGACCAAGAACATGGTCTTTTCACAGAGCACATGGAAGAAACTTCCGAAGGACATCCAGCAGGTCCTGCTCGAAGGCGCCTCGATTTACGGAAAAGAACACCGGGAAGCGGTTGCAGCGCAGCAGGACAGCCAGCTTGAAGAGCTGAAGAAAGCGGGAATGGTCGTAAACGAATCTCCGGATATCGATGCTTTCAAAGTAGCTACACGCGGCGTGTACACGGACTTTGAACTTCAAAATGAGTGGACATCTAACCTTGTTGCCAGGATCCGTAATGTGATCTCGCAGAACTGACAGACGATTAGTAGTAAAGGAGAAATGAAATGTTTGAAGCTATTTTGAAGGATTTCGCCTGGGCGAGTATGTTGCTGCTTATTGGTCTGTTCTTAAGATCCAGAGTCAAAGTATTCCAGAAACTTTTTATACCTGTAGCTGTTATTGCAGGTCTTGTGGGCCTGGTGCTGGGATCTGAGATCCTCGGAAAGTTCTGCCCCGTCTATATTCACTGGTCCGACAACGTCAGCAGCTTCGCGAATCCCCTTCTCGCGATCCTGTTTGTGACACAGTTCATCTCGCTGACATTTAATACCAAAATGATCAAGAAGTGCTCGCTGATGTTCTGCATCTCCGCCTGTGTAATCGGAGTACAGGTCCTCTCGGCAATGGGACTCGGCAAGGTCTTCGGACTGCCGGACGGAGCCGCACTCCTGCCTTTCGGCGCTTTCTTCGGCGCTCACGGCATCCCGCAGGTCATCGCAGGCATCTACGATACACTGGGATACTGGAACTATGACGAGGCGTCCGCTTTCGGTACGACTTACGCCACGATCGGTATGCTCTACGGTATCATCGCAGGTATCATCATCCTAAATATCGGTATCCGCAAGGGCTGGGTCTCCGCCGAGAAGTCCGGAAACCTCAGCGACGAGGATTACACCGGTATTCTCAAAAAAGAGCATCGCGTGAAGTTCATGAAGTCCTACACTTCCGACATCGCTTTTGACCCGCTGACAATGCACTTCGCGATCGTCATGGCCATCATGATCGTGGCTTATGGTCTCCTGGAAGTACTTCACAAGATCCCGCTGTTCTCCGGTTTCGCGATCTATGTACCGGCGATCATCGTCTCCCTTGTGGCGGGAATTATCCTCCGCAAGACACCGCTCGGTGATTTCCTCGACAGCGAATCTCTGGCGCATATCGGCTCTCTGGCATTGGAATACCTGATCGTCACAGCTATTGCGACCATGAAACTCGATGTCATCATGAACAACGCCGGGGCGATCCTCACGATCTCCCTCGTCGGTCTTGCCCTTACGACCATTGTCCTCATGACGCTCCCCCGCCTCTGGCTCAAAGAGCACTGGCTTGAGAACGCCATGGTCATGTTCGGCTCCTGGACAGGTTCCACAGCTACCGGCATGATGCTTCTGCGCATTGCAGATCCCGAACTGGAAACAGACGCAGGCCCGAACCTGATCACAGCTACACCCCTGTGGCAGATCAGTACGCAGAACTTCTTCCTCACCATCGCGCCTTACTTCATCGTCACTGCGATCGGCTTCAGAAACCTTGCGCTGGGTACGACAGGAATGCTGCTGGCGGCATTGTTGCTGGGATTTGTGATCGGGAGAAAATAACACTTTCTGAAAGAATGAGTGGCTGCCGCAAAAGCTTAGATTTTGCGGCAGCCACTTTGTTATTTGTACAATAAGCCGCCAAGCGCATCTCGGGCTTGCACGAAGATGCATTTGGCGGCCAACGGTCAATCGAGTCTGCAAATAAAAAATCAAGTAGAAAATGATGATCTTTGAAAAATTTATACAAGTTGAACTTGAAGCATCAAAAAAAAGCCACCGTAGAACGCTGGCCTGAGCATGTGAAGAGTAATTCGATGATTAGCTGTTCGAAAGTGTGGATAGATATTCGTTGACTCGTCCGTAGTAGATCCGAAGAAACTTGTTGGCACCAGCAGTCATATACACATGGTAAGGCTTGCCTTGAGCCCGCTTTTTATCCATGAAGGCATAAACCGGATCGTCAATGGGTGATCGTTTAATCAGGCCATCCATGATCTGGAAAAGAGTTTTTCTTAAGTGTGGAGATCCTTTCTTTGAGGTTGGCACGCTTTTCTGAGAATATTTGCCTGAATCGTTTTTACCCGGATCAACGCCGGCAAAGGCCGTCAACGAGCCTCGTTTTTCAAAACGAGTGACATCTCCGATCTCAGCCATAAGCTGAGGACCAAGCGTAGGGCCAACACCATTCATAGCCATGACAACCGGATATTCCGGAAGCGTAGCTGCTTTTTGATCCATTTCTGTGCGGAGAGTTTCAACGGTCCTGGACGCGAGGTTCAGCATATCCACGGCTTGATGTAGCAGCATCCTGGTGTTGGCATCTTTGGGGAAGACAGCAATCAGATCGGCAGATTTATGGTAGATTTTTTCAGCTTTAGCGGTGCTGAAATTATAGCCTTTGCGTTTGCACCAGTTTTTATAGTGCTCTGTAAAGGCCTCAAGTGACTTTCTGCGAACGCAGTCCACATGCCAGTAGGTATAGACAAAATCTACCCATTTCTGGCTGCCGTCATTGCGGGCAGGGCTGTCAAAGAAAGTATTGGCACCGGGATAAGTCTGGTCAAGAAGCGCGATCAGGTTGTTCTTCATAGCTGTCTTTTGATCCATGTAGAACCCGAATTGCCTGTTCATGGTTTTTAGTTGGTTACGTGTCTCATCCATATGACTATACTGCTTCAGGTTAGTCCATCGGTCAAGAGTATAACGGGCGATTTTCTTCGCATCGGCCTTATCTGTTTTAGGTGCTCGAAGGGAATCATCGCCGAAGTTCTTGATCAGGATGGGATTCACGGCACTGACGAAGATACCGGCATCGGAGAGCCAGGTAGCGACAGGCTCGTAGTATCGGCCGGTGTGCTCCATGCATACTTTCGTCTTGCCATCCAGTCCTTTGATAATACTGATCAGGGATGAAATGTCAGATTGCGTATGATGAAAGTCACGAGGTTTGAGAATGACCTGATCACCCGGCTGATAGATTGCAACAGTGCTCTTTTCTTTAGAAACATCAATACCAACAGCGTTCATGAAACCTACTCCTTTAAAATGTATTAGCAATGGTCGATACCAGTTTTTCTCATTGCCTATTCAATCTACTGAGTGTTTCACACGAACGAAAAGTTCAACCTGCGTAAAACGAACGCTGCGAATGAGGGCTGGTTGGCTGACTCGATTGCGGACGCGAAGTCCAAGTAGAAGTTGGCCAGACCGATTGCCACATCATTCTAACAGCTTAAGCAACAAGATGGATAACATCCTATTTGGAAGATAGGAATATCAACCATTAAATACATAGTAGTAGTAGGAGCAGCCTACTCGATTGTATGTGATTCAGTCCTCGGCGGTCGGGAACTTCACGGGATCCGTGTTTTCCTCCCACATGCGCTGCATGTCGGCTTCGCACTCCGCGTCAGCCACGACGCCCTTGAAATAGGTATAGCGGTCGGTTTCAGTGATCTTGCGGATCAGCTTGCAGGGATTTCCCGCGGCGATGTACCAGGAGGGAATATCTTTGGTGACAACGCTTCCCGCGCCGATCACGACGTTATCACCGATGTGGACGCCGGGCAGGATGACAGAGTTTCCGCCGATCCAGACATTATTGCCGATCGTTATGTCGATCCCGTACTCATAGGCTGTGTTGCGCGCGGCGGGGTGGACCGGATGGCCGGCAGTGTAGATGGAGACGCCGGGGGCGATCTGGCAGTTGTCGCCGATCACTACTTTGCCCACGTCTATGATCGTGCAGTTGTAGTTGCAGAAGAGATTTTTGCCGACTTCAATGTTGAAGCCGTAGTCGCAGTAAAAAGGCGGATTGATAAAGGCACCCTCAGACTTGCCGAGCAGTTCCTTGACGACAGCGCTGATACCCTCGAAATCAGAGCGGTCCATTGTGTTGAGCTTCTGGGTGAGGCGGCGGGCGCGTTTTTGCTGTTCAAAGACGGATTCGTCGGAAATGTAAAGAATGCCGTTGTCTCTGCGTTCAATATTGTTCATGGGATACCCTCCTTAACTTTGCTCTTCTCATTATATCTGTAAACCATAGCAAAATGTTATAATTTACTAAAACTTCCCACACCGAAAAGGTGTGCTGAACCTTGAAAACTCAATAATGCAGGCAATATAAAAGGCATAGATGCTGTGCCTTTGGTATAATTG
>CACZJD010000016.1 GCA_902781325.1 uncultured Lachnospiraceae bacterium | reverse complement strand
GATGAGACAGTGGTCACATCCGGGGTATACCAGAGATATTTCGAGAAGGATGGCATACAATACCATCATATTCTGGACGCCACTACGGGGCTTCCTGCCCGGTCAGATATAGTCGGCGTCACACTTAAAGCAGCTGACGGCAAATCGGCAGATTGTGATGCGCTTGCGACGATCCTCCTGATCATGGGAGAGGAGAGGGCAATGAAGATGCTGGAGGAGATGGACGGATTTGAGGCTTTCTTTATCCTTGAGGACGGGACATATGCCAGCACAGACGGAATGGGTGTTACTGCGGAGTGACCGGTCTTTTACGCCGCGGACAGGGAGAATAGTAAGATTATGAAAAGAATACTGACGATCCAGGATATATCCTGTTTTGGCAAATGCTCCATTACAATACCCACAGCGCTTTTTTCTACACACACGCTGTTTCCTGACTACAAAAAGATCAGTCTGAGTGAGCAGATGATGGCGTTTGCGGAGCAGTGGAAGAATAACGGTATAAGGTTTGACGCGATCTACACAGGATATCTGGGCTCCATTGAGGAGATCGACACGGTTCTTTCCCTGGTTGATATGTTCAGGGATGAGAATACGCTTGTGTTTGTTGATCCTGTCATGGGAGACAACGGAAAGCTGTACAGAGGATTTGATGAGGAGTATGTGATCCGCAACAGGAAACTCTGCGAATGTTCGGATATCATCGTACCCAATCTCACGGAAGCCTGTATGCTGACCGGGACAAAATACAGAGAAGACCGGGATGAATCGTATTATGCCGCGCTCTGCGGTAAATTATGTGATATGGGAGCGAAGACCGCAGTCCTGACAGGTGCTTCCCTGTCAGAGGGGAAGACCGGTGTGTATGGAATGAGAGCAGCTGACCGCGCAGCCTTCAACTACCAGAATGACAAAGTCGCGGCTTCCTACCACGGCACCGGAGACCTGTTCGCGAGCACTGCAGCCGCAGCCATGGTCAGAGGTATCTCGATGGATGACGCTTTCAAGATTGCTTCTGACTACACAGCGGAGACGATCCGCGCGACGATGAGAAATCCGGATCACCCCTGGTATGGCGTGGACTTCGAATCAACGCTTCCGCTGCTGATAGAGATGGCATCGAAATATCTTTAAAAATATCAATTGACAATTCAGAGGCAATGTAATAATATACATAGGTACTCTGAAGGCGAGGTCAGAGAGAATCGCACAGGGTCATGGAACCGTAGCTCAGCTGGGATGAGCGTTCGCCTCACACGCGAGAGGTCACGGGTTCGAGCCCCGTCGGTTCCACTGTCCTTATCGGAGGACGAACAGAATATGGAACCGTAGCTCAGCTGGGATGAGCGTCCGCTTGACGTGCGGGAGGTCATGGGTTCGAGCCCCGTCGGTTCCACGAAGAAAAAGCTGTCGCATATGCGGCAGCTTTTTTCAGCATTTGAAGAGTTATATGAAGCAATTCGCCATGCCGACAGGTCCCTGCGCCGCTTCGCGGCTTGGGACTGTCGCGGCATCCGCCGTATGCGGCCAACCATGTGTACATCCACACGAGAGCGAGCTCTCTGCGTCTGTACCCATGTTTGTCCGCGCATGGCGGATTGCTTACGCGCAAAGAAAAAGAGAGCATTTCTGCTCTCTCTTTACTGCGGAAGATGGGACTTGAACCCACACGGTGTATCCACCACAAGATCCTTAGTCTTGCTCGTCTGCCAGTTCCGACACTTCCGCGTATTCCTGATTAAATTATCAAGGATGCAGGAGATGGGACTTGAACCCACACTATGTTGCCATAACAGGCACCTGAAGCCTGCGCGTCTGCCATTCCGCCACTCCTGCGAACAAATGTTATTTTATTAGTTATAGAAAAAAAAGTCAACCTATAATTCAAAAATATTTATTTAATAAAAAGGAAATACAAAAGAAATGAAGAATAATAAAAATAGACTCGGTTTGTTCCGTTTTTGGACAGGCCGGTCTCGCAATTCTGTTATCATTTCGATATTTACAGGTGTAAAAGAGGCCTTCCATTGACGATCAGAGAAGAATTGGAATTAAGAGAAAAAGAGATCCTTGCTCCCTGGGCTGCATTTTCGGCGCAGTCAAGGGGAAGATCGGTTTCTGAAGAACAGTGTGACATACGACCTGTATTTCAGAGAGACAGAGACAGGATCCTGCACAGCAAATCATTCAGGAGACTGAAAGATAAGACGCAGGTATTTCTGTCCCCCGACGGAGATCATTACAGGACCAGAATGACGCATACTCTGGAGGTTTCGCAGAACGCAAGGACTATTGCCAAAGCGCTGCGTCTCAATGAGGATCTGGCGGAAGCTATCGCGCTTGGCCATGATCTTGGTCACACACCGTTCGGACATGCCGGCGAAAGGGCCCTGAACAGGATCAGTCCTGAAGGGTTCCGTCACAATGAGCAGAGCCTTCGGACAGTGGATCTTTTGGAGAAGAACGGCGCCGGAATGAATCTCACTGAGGAAGTCAGGGACGGGATTGTGAATCATCAGGTGAACACGATGCCCTTTACGCTCGAGGGACAGATCGTGCGGCTGTCTGACAAGATCGCTTATGTCCACCATGATATGGATGACGCGATCCGGGGTGGGATCCTCACTGACGAGGATGTTCCCGAGAGTATTGCCTCTGTGGTCGGAAGGACCTTGGGACAGCGGCTGGACCGCTTCATCCATGATATCATTACCAGCAGCCAGGGAAGACCCGTGATCACCATGTCAGAGGAGATCGGGGAGGCTTTTGAAAAACTCCGGGCTTTTATGTTTGAGCGGGTGTATACCAATCCGGTAGCCAAAGCTGAGGAGTCCAGGGCGGAAAATATGATCGGGGTCCTCTACGATTACTACATGAAACATCCGGAAGAGATGCCGGAACTGCAGAAAAAGATGATCGGCAGCGGAACACCGGTATGGAGAGCTGTCTGCGACTACATCGCGTCAATGACTGACAGATATGCGATCAAGATGTTCGAATCAATCTATATTCCCAAGACCTGGGATGTGCTATAACGGGAAGTTTTGAGTATGTATTATCCTGATGACAAAGTGGAGGAGGTTCTTCGATCCAACAATATCGTTGATGTCGTGGGGTCTTATGTCCATTTGCAGAAGAAAGGCGCTAACTATTTTGGCCTGTGTCCTTTCCATAATGAAAAATCTCCATCCTTCTCCGTCTCGGAGCCCAAGCAGATGTTTTACTGTTTTGGATGCGGCGCGGGAGGCAATGCGGCGACTTTTCTGATGAAATATGAAAATTACAGTTTCAGAGAAGCGCTTGAGACGCTGGCTGACAGAGCGGGGATCAAACTGCCCGAAGTCAATTACGGCGAAGAAGCCAAAAGAAAAGAAGAGAAAAGACAGCAGCTGCGGGCCGTCAACAAAGAGGCGGCGATCTACTATTACAAGCTCCTCAGATCCCGAAAAGGGGTGAAGGGTCAGAGGTATCTTGTGGAGAGAAAACTGGATCAGTCAACGATGCGGGATTTCGGGCTCGGCTATGCGGACGGATCGGGAAACGATCTGTGCGCGCATTTGAAAAGCTTGGGCTTCTCCGATGAAGTGATCCTCGAGGCGGGAGTCGCCGCGTTTGACGAAAAAAGGGGAATGCACGATAAATTCTGGAACCGGGTGATCTTTCCGATCATGGATGTCAGAGGACAGGTGATCGGTTTCGGAGGCCGTGTGATGGGAGACGGCAAACCCAAATACCTCAATTCCCCTGAGACAGAAATATTTGACAAGAGCAGAAACCTATACGGTCTGCACATTGCCAAAAGATCGAAAGCGCCGTATAAGATCCTGTGCGAAGGATACATGGATGTGATTTCCATGCACCAGGCGGGTTTTCACGAGGCGGTGGCGTCCCTGGGAACTTCTTTTACTGAGGGACAGGCCGCGCTGCTCAAACGGTACACGAAGCTTGTGCTTCTCGCCTATGACAGCGATGATGCCGGCGTCAGAGCCGCGATCAGAAGCATCGGCATTTTGAGAAAAGCCGGACTTGAAGGCAGAGTTATTGATCTGCGCCCCTGCAAGGACCCGGATGAGTTCATAAAAGCAAACGGCAGAGAGGCTTTCCTGGGGAGAGTAGAAAATGCGGAGAACAGCTTTTTTTACGAACTGCGCATGATGGAAAGAGACTATTCCATGCAGGATCCCGCGCAGAGGACGCAGTTTCACCACGCCGCTGCCGCTAAACTATGCAGCATCTCGGATGAGATCGAGAGAGAAAACTATATCAGAGAGGTCGCCCGGCGCTACTATGTGGACGAAGGGAGTCTCAGAAGACTGGTTGCCTCCTATGGCAGGTCAGGTGCTGCGGAGAATGTCTGGAAAAAAGGAGCGGAGCCTGCAGGGAGAGAGCCGGAGCAGCCTTTGAACCGCCGCACCAGGCCAACCCGTGATGAGCGCGCCGAAAGAAATGAAAAGCTGCTCATGACATGGCTTTGTGATGAACCGGAGATCTTCACACAGATCAAGCCTTATATCCGGCCGGAGCATTTTCAGGAAGGTGTATCCAGGCAGGCGGCGGAAGGATACTGGAAGATCCTTGAGGAGCAGCAGGGAGGCAATGCGGCTTCTGTGATCGGAATGTTCGGAACGCAGGAAGAACAGGAACAGGCGGCATCCCTATTCAATACCAGGCTGGGGGGACTTCGCGACGCGAGGGAGAGAGAAAAGGCCCTCAAGGACATCGTGATCTCGATCAGAAGATCAGCCGCGGAGAGGGAGCGAAAACGGATCGAGGAAGGAATGCAGGAACCTTCGGCGGAGATCCTCACAGGCATCATGACTGCCAGAAAGGAACTGCAGGCGCTTCAGAAGATCAGTTTCAAACTCGGCGACGCGGAAGCCCCGCAATGACTGCTGAATCACAATCACTGATAAATGGGATCGCAACGATCTGTTTATAGATATAAGAACGGAGGAACATCTACTATGAGCAAAGCGGACAACAAAAATCATGAAACAGTCAATCAGGAAGAGTTCATGAGAAAGATCGGTGATCTGATCGCCGCCGGCAAGCAGAAAAAAGGCGTACTTGAAGAAACGGAGATTCGCGCGGAATTCAAGAATATGAAGCTGTCGGATGATCAGTATGAGCT
Source organism: uncultured Lachnospiraceae bacterium (assembly GCA_902781325.1). GTDB lineage: Bacteria > Bacillota > Clostridia > Lachnospirales > Lachnospiraceae > CAG-791. The sequence continues at coordinate 43,575 of CACZJD010000016.1, read as the reverse complement.
GATCGTACGCGTGCTTGAAAAGAATGATATCGATGTGCTGCAGGTTGTGGAAGAAGATGACACAGATGTGCACGATGACGATCTGGGAATGATCGAAGAGAACGGTGAAGAGGAGCCGGATCTGATGGATCTGAGCATTCCGGACAGCATCAACATTGAAGATCCGGTGCGCATGTACCTCAAGGAGATCGGTAAAGTGCCGCTTCTGACCGCTGAAGAGGAGATCGAACTGGCCAAAAGAATGGAAAACGGAGATGAAGAGGCCAAAAAGAGACTTGCGGAAGCAAACCTGCGTCTCGTTGTGAGTATCGCCAAGCGCTATGTCGGCCGCGGCATGCTGTTCCTGGATCTGATCCAGGAAGGAAATCTCGGCCTGATCAAGGCAGTAGAGAAATTCGATTATAATAAGGGATTTAAATTCTCTACTTACGCGACATGGTGGATCCGTCAGGCCATCACCAGAGCGATTGCGGATCAGGCCAGAACGATCAGGATTCCTGTACATATGGTCGAGACCATCAACAAACTGGTCAGAGTGAGCAGACAACTCCTCCAGGAGCTTGGAAGAGAACCTACTCCCGAAGAGATCGCGGAGAGAATGGAGATTCCTGTGGAGAGAGTCCGCGAGATCCTTAAGATCTCTCAAGAACCGGTTTCCCTCGAGACGCCCATCGGCGAAGAGGAAGACAGCCATCTGGGCGATTTTATCCAGGATGACAATGTTCCTGTACCTGCGGACGCGGCTGCTTTTACCCTTCTGCGCGAGCAGCTCAAGGAAGTTCTCGGAACACTGACTGAGAGGGAGCAGAAGGTGCTCAGACTCAGATTCGGTCTTGATGACGGAAGAGCCAGAACACTTGAAGAGGTCGGCAAGGAATTCAACGTCACCAGAGAGCGTATCAGACAGATCGAGGCAAAGGCGCTGCGCAAACTCCGCCATCCCAGCAGAAGCCGCAAACTCAAGGATTATCTTGACTGATCTGTTATGGCTGCAGATGTAAAACTTTCGAAGAGGCTGACCGCGATCGCGGAAATGGTGAACGCGGCCGGCCCCGGAGAACAAAAGGGAAGAACAGATTATTGTCTCTGCGATGTGGGAACAGATCACGCGCATATTCCGATCAGGCTTTTAATGGACGGAGTCATTGATAAAGCCATAGCCATGGACGTCATCGAAGGCCCTCTTGAAAAAGCCGGCGGGAATATTGAACTGTATGGCGTCGCAGATAAAGTGACTCTAAGGATTTCCGACGGGCTTGACGCATACAGGCCCGGAGAAGCGCAGGGGCTTGTGATCGCCGGTATGGGAGGAAGGATCATGAGCAGGATCCTCCTCAGGGAGCCCGATAAAACACGGGATTTTGACGAGATCATACTCCAGCCGCAGGCAGATCCGGAATTTGTCAGAAGAGCGGTCAGAGAACTGGGCTTATTCATTGACCGTGAGAAGATCGTTCTGGAAGACAACAAATATTATCCGGTTATGCATGTGAGCCGCAGACGGTGCGCCGGTCCGCTATGGAGATCCGGCGCGGACAATACCGGCGATGAAGATAAAGAATTGTTTCAGGAAGCGGAGGATCTGTTTGGCCCCGTCCTGATCAGAGACCGTGACAGCATGCTCAGAAGCTACCTCTTATGGCAGAAGGGCGTCAACGACAGGATCATGTATTCCCTTCAGAAAGCAAATAAAGCGGAAACAGATGCTGTAAGAGAAAAAAGGGCTGAAGTCGTCAAAAAAGAGAGACTGATCAGGACAGTGCTGGAATATTTTGAAATCAAGGGTTAAAGGAGCCGGATATGAAACTGAAAGAGATCATGAAGACACTTGAGGAAATGTGTCCCCGGAGTTTCGCGATGTCCTGGGATAATGTCGGGCTTCAGGTGGGATATTCCGACAAGGAAGTCCATACCATTGCTCTTGCCCTTGATGCCACTTCTGAAGTGATCGAAGCCGCAAAAGCGCAAGACGCAGACCTGATCGTGACTCATCACCCGCTACTCTTTAGCGGAGTCAAAAACATTACGGACAGTGATTATGTGGGGAGAAGGATCCTTGACCTGATCCGTAATGATATCTGCTGCTATTCGATGCACACAAATTTTGATGTGCTGGGAATGGCGGACGCAGCAGCTGACCTGCTTCATCTCTCGGACAGAGAAGTGCTTGAGGTCACATATGAGGACGATATCTCGGTGGAGGGGATCGGCAGGATCGGGACACTCCTTGAACCGGTGAAACTGTCTGAATATGCCGAGAAAGTCGCTGAAGTTTTTGAGATCGGACATGTCAGATATTACGGAGATCCCGATCAGATGCTTGTGACATGCGCTATACTGCCGGGATCAGGAAAAGGTGAGATCGATCTCGCGGTAAAGGCCGGTGCGGATGTTTACATAACCGGTGATATTTCCCATCACGACGGCATTGACGCTGTGGAAAAGGGAGTGGCCGTGATCGATGCCGGCCATTACGGGATCGAGAAGATCTTTATCCCGTATATGAAAGAGTACCTTGAAAGAGAAATGCCGGAACTCAGGATCGTCTCCTGCGATGCAGGCGCGCCTTTCATTGAGACGTGACGGGCAGCGCACGGCTTTTTTACATGATAATGATACTGCGATATGTGTTCTTAAATCACAGAGAGGGGGATTTCAATGCCGACCGTAATGATCAAAGGAGCAATCCGTCAATATGACAAGGGAACAACCTTCGAGACTATCGTCAAAGAGTTCCAGGAGCAGTACAACAATTCCATTGCGCTTATCTTTTTTAACGGAAAGATGAGGGAACTTAACAAAAGACTTGAGCGGGACGGCGTGATCTCTCTGATCACTACCCGGGAGAACGCGGGTCACAATTCCTATGTGCGGACGGCACAGATGATGCTGGTCAAAGCCGTCAGGGACGTGCTGAAGGAACAGGGTAACACTGTGCGCGTCAAAATAGAGTTCGCCCTTGGAAATGCGTTTTATTGCTCGGTACACGAAGGCGTCCGTGTCACGGATGACTTCGCGCAGAAAGTGGAAAATGAGATGAAGAGGCTCAGGGACAGGAACATGCCGATCGTCAAGAAGACTTATCCCATTGACGATGCGATCGAACTGTTTAAGAGACAGGGCATGCTCGACAAGGAGAAACTTTTCCATTATCGGCGGGGATCCACGATAAACGTGTACAGTATGGACGGATACTATGACTATTTCTACGGATATATGCTTCCTTCTGCCGGATATGTCAATCTTTTCAAAGTAAAAGCATATAATGGAGGTCTTCTTCTGATCCTGCCCCGTCAGGAGAATCCCTTTGAACTGGAAGAATTCGAGGATCAGGAGAGCCTGTTCGAACAGCTCTATCTGTCCACAAAGTGGGGAGATCTTGTCAATATCACAACTGTCGGCGACCTTAACGACGCGATCTGTGAAGGCAGCATCAGCGACATGATCCTGGTACAGGAAGCTCTTCAGGAACGCAGGATCGGCGAGATCGCGGCGCAGATCTTTCAGAAAAAAGATACGAAGATCGTGCTCGTGGCGGGACCGAGTTCATCCGGCAAGACCACATTTTCTCACAGACTGGCGATCCAGCTCAGATCCTTTGGCCTGAAGCCTCATATCATCAGTATGGATGACTATTTTGTCAACCGGGAGCAGACGCCGATCGACATTGACGGCAATTACAATTATGAAGTTTTTGAAGCTGTCGATATTGATCTGTTTAACGACGATATGCTTGATCTGCTCGAGGGTGAAAGAATTGAGATGCCTCAGTTTGATTTCAAGGCAGGTAAAAGAGTCTACAAAGGGAGATTCCTCCAGCTTGGCAAGGAGGATATTCTGATCATCGAAGGGATCCACGGGCTCAATCCCAGGACTTCCGAGGAACTTCCCAAGGAAAGCATTTTCAAGATCTACATCAGCTGCATGACCAGTCTGAATATTGATGAACACAACAGGATCCCGTCCACGGACGCGAGACTGCTGCGCAGAATGGTAAGAGATGCGAGGACAAGAGGGAATTCCGCACAGCATACATTTGAATTGTGGCCCAAGGTCAGAGCGGGAGAAGATATGAATATTTTCCCCTATCAGGATGATGCGGACGCCGTATTCAATTCCGTGCTGATCTATGAGCTCGCTGTGATCAAGCAGTTTGCGGAACCTCTTCTGTTTAATGTAAGGCAGAACGAGCCTGCCTATTACGAGGCAAAAAGGCTTCTTAAATTCCTCGAGTACTTTGTCGGTGTAGATACAGCGGCGGTTCCCACAAACTCGCTTCTGCGGGAATTTGTGGGCGGAGGTTGTTTTGACGCCTGAGTTGACAACTGTCAGACTCGCGAGTAAAATGCATAAGGATATAAGCAGGGCGGGCGATCGCGGCTGCAGGTCCCGAAAGGGCGCAGACGAGGAAAGTCCGGGCTTCACAGGGCAGGATGCCGGATAACGTCCGGTGGAGGTGACTCCCAGGCCAGTGCAACAGAGATATACCGCGAAGCAGCGGGCCGGTGCCCGCTGCCCGTAAGGGTGGAAAGGCAGTGTAAGAGACTACCGTCTTCGTGGTAACACGGAGAGCCATGTAAACCCCATCCGAAGCAAGACCGAAACGAGGGCTGTGAGCTTGCCCGGCTCGCTCTCAGGTGGGTCGCTTGAGGCCGCCGGCGACGGCGGTCCTAGATAGATGATCGTCCAAGACATAACCCGGCTTACAGCTCTGCTTATATATTATGGTTATTAATGATCAGGATCCGCTGCGCGGATCCTTCATTCAGTCAGAAAGGAAGCGATATATAATGACGAAGATTGATATTGTGTCCGGTTTCCTGGGAGCCGGCAAGACAACGCTGATCAAGAAGCTGATCAAAGAGGCACTTGCAGGCACTCGCGTCGTGCTGATCGAGAACGAGTTCGGCGAGATCGGCATTGACGGCGGCTTTCTCAAGGAAGCGGGAATTGAGATCCGCGAGATGAATTCCGGCTGCATCTGCTGCTCACTGGTAGGTGATTTCGGGACATCCCTGCGGGAAGTAATGAATCAGTATGCTCCTGACAGGATCCTGATCGAACCCTCCGGAGTAGGAAAGCTCTCAGATGTAATGCAGGCAGTAAAGGATGCAGCCGAAGGCTCAGATATGGCCCTCAATACCGCTGTGGCGGTTGTGGACGCTTCCAAGTGCAAACTCTATATGAAGAATTTCGGCGAGTTCTTCATCAACCAGATCGAGTGCGCAGGCACGATCATTCTGACAAGAACTGACAAGGCAAGCCAGGAGAAGATCGCTGAGTGCGCAGAGATCCTTCGCGAGCACAATCCGAAGGCGACGATCATCACAACTCCTCTCGCGGAGCTCGACGGCAAGCAGATCCTAGCGACGATTGAAGGCAGATCCAATCTGCAGGCAGAGATCTTCGAGGAATTCATGCGCGAGCAGGAGGAAGAGGAAGAAGAGCGCGAGCATCATCACCATCATCACGATGAGGAAGATGATGAAGAGCATGAGCATCATCACCATCATCACGACGACGATGACGAAGATGAACATGAGCATCATCACCATCATCACGACGACGATGACGAAGATGAACATGAGCACCACCATCATCACGATCATGATCATGAACACGCGGAAGTGGAAGAGGATGAAAACGGCAACAGGATCTACAAGTCCCACAGCCACCATCATCACCATCACCACCACGGCGGACATGACGCAGACGAGATCTTCGCGAGCTGGGGAATGGAGACACCTGCCAGATACTCTGAAGAGGAGATCAGGCAGATCCTTGAGAAACTTGATGATTCAGAGACCTATGGATTTGTTCTCCGCTCTAAGGGCATGGTTCCCGATAAAGAGGGACGCTGGATCCACTTTGATTATGTTCCCGAAGAGACAGAAGTACGTTTCGGTGCCGCTGATGTTACCGGCAAGATCTGCGTGATCGGTTCCGGTCTCAAGGAAGATGCACTCGCGGATCTGTTCCGCAAATAAAGGTGCGTTATGGCGCTATTTGGATTTGGAAGAGGAAAAGAGAAAAAAATGGTACAAAAACCGGTTTATGTGATCAATGGATTTCTGGACAGCGGGAAAACTTCCTTCTTCTCCTATACGATCGCTCAGCCGTACTTTCAGACGTCCGGAACCACCCTTCTGATCGTCTGCGAGGAAGGAGAAGTGGAGTACAGTGAGCGGCTTCTCCGTCAGACGAACACAGAGATTGAGGTGTTTGAAAATGAAGAGGATCTGACTCCCTCTGCGATGATGGCACTGGAGGCAAAATACAGACCTGAGAGAATCCTCATAGAGTATAACGGCATGTGGGATTTCAGAAAGTTCAGGCTTCCGAGAGCATGGAGGCTGGAACAGCAGATCACCTCGATCGATGCCTCCACATTCTCAATGTACTTTACAAACATGAGATCCCTGTTGGCAGAACAGCTCAGAAACTCCGAGCTGATCATGCTCAACCGCTGCGACGGTATTGATGAGAAGACCCTGATCTCCTATAAGAGAAATATCAAGGCGATCAACCAGCAGGCTGATCTGATCTTTGAGGATGCGAACGGTGAGATCGATATGACAACGGAAGAGGATCTTCCTTACGATATTCACAAAGAGCCAATCGTCCTGGAGAATCTCAATTACGGAATCTGGTATCTTGACGCGATGGAGCATCCGGACCGCTATGACGGCAAGGAGATCGAGTACACCGGTATGGTGATGATCCCCGACAAATTCCCCAAGGGATATTTTGTCCCCGGAAGAATGGCCATGACCTGCTGCGCTAATGATATGTCCTTCCTCGGATATGCGTGTAAAGCAGAGAAGGACATGATCTTCCCCGAAAGAACATGGGTGAGGGTCAGGGCAAGAGTTTCCTATGAGACATTCTCCGAATATGAGGGCAAAGGCATAGTTCTCTACGCTGAAAAAGTCGAAAAGACAGCGGAGCCCAAAGAGCCTGTGATCAATTTCGCAGGCTGACATCTGCTCATAAACAGAAAAAAAATCGCAGATCCGATCAAAGGGAACTGCGATTTTTTGTCTTATGCCGCAAAAAAAGACTTTCCGCTTGTCCTATGGGTCGTGGACTGTACGGAAAGTCTTATTAACAATTTATATCCGCTGCTCAGATCTTGTTGATGCTGCTGGCAAGACGGGAGACCTTGCGGGATGCGTTGTTCTTGTGAAGAACACCCTTTGTGCAGGCCTTGTCGATGGTAGCTTCTGCAGCAATAAGAGCTGCTGTTGCAGCTGCCTTGTCGCCGGCCTCTACAGCCTTGTTGACTTTCTTGATCGCAGTCTTGACGGAAGACTTTACAGCCTTGTTTGCAGCGGTCTTCTTAGCGCTTGTGAGAATTCTCTTCTTGGCAGATTTGATGTTTGCCATTCTACATACCTCCATGTAATGTACAGTAAGGAGTGCAGCAGAGAAGACACGAAAACTCTTTCTGCACATACGATAATATCTTAGTGGAACAAAAAATGAATGTCAAGCACGAAATAAGGAAAATATGGGCTGTGGACATCTATTTTGATATGGATTATACTCTTTTTTATAGGATAAGACTTACGGAGTGATTCAACAAATGAATAATACGACTGATGATATGAAGAAACTGGACCTCGGCGAGATTCAGCAGAGAGAACTGAAGATCTTTAAGGTTTTTACTCAAATCTGCGAACAGTACGGGATCCGGTATTATCTTGCCGGAGGAACTCTTCTGGGCGCTGTCAGGCATAAGGGGTTTATTCCCTGGGACGATGACATTGATGTGAATATGCCGAGAGAGGACTATGACCTTCTGCTGTCCCATGCAGATGAGATCAATGCCTCAGGCGAATACAAACTGGCGGCCTGTGAACTGGGAAATCTGAACTATCCTTTCGCGAAGATCTACGATCTGCGCACAAGCATCAGGAAATTGTACGATCATGATGAAACGGAGAAGAATCTCTGGATCGATATTTTTCCTATGGACGGCCTTCCGGACGATGAGAAAGAGGTAAAACGGATCTTCAGAAAGACCCTTGCGGCAAGAAGGATCCTGAGGGTCAGGCAGGCCAGGGCAGGGGAAGGAAAGACAGCCCTCAGAAGAGCGCTGAAGCCCTTTATAAAAGCCCTTTTGGCGCCTCTTGATGACGCGCGGATCCTTGATTATATCAACAGGACCTGCCGCACTTACAAGGTCGATGAATGCGGATATATGGGCGGTATTGCGAACGGATACGGCCCTCAGGAGCGCGTCCCCAGAAAGCTTTATCTAAAATCTGTGCCAATGCAGTTTGAGGACATGGAGGTTTCAGCGCCCGGATGCTGGGAGTATTATCTCCGCAATCTCTACGGGGATTATATGCAGCTGCCGCCGGAAGAAAAAAGGATCACCCATGACATGGATGTGTGGGCACAGACAGACTGTGAACAGGAACAGAGTCTATGAAGTATTACACCAAAGAGATATGGAATGAAGAGGGCTATCAGCGCACAGCAGGCATCAAAGCCAGAGATGACGTCGATGTGATCCTTGAAAAAAACGGATATAAAGGAATTGAGATCTGCATGCCTCAGACCGACAGGGAGGGGCAGAATGTCTTTCAGAAAGCAGGATATCACTACAAGCTTATGAGAGCCTGGGATGACTGTCTTTCCGTGACAGGTGAGGGAGATATCCTTGTTATTCAGTTTCCCATAGTCAATCACTCGGTGCTTCTTTCGTCCTGCATCAGGAAGGCCAGAAAAAGAGGCGTCAGGATCATACTCCTGATCCATGATCTGGAGATCCTCAGGACTGCTGTCAGAGGCACTACTTCGCGCAGGGAGAAGATAAGACTGCGCCTTGAAGAGGAGACGCTTCTACGGAACTGCGACGGGATCATTGTTCACAACGCAAATATGAAGAAAAAGCTTGCGTCTATGGGAATTCCCTCATCCAGGATGGAAGTGCTCGGAATCTTTGACTACCTGATCCCTGAAGCCGGTTACGCCAAGACGAGGGCAGACGGACCGGTCGTTATTGCAGGCGCGCTCAGACCCCACAAAGCCGGTTATGCTTATCACCTGCCGGAAGGGATCGATTTCAACCTCTATGGTGTAGGTTACGAAGCGGAGCCGCAGGAGAATGTGAAATATCTCGGATCTTTTGAGCCGGACAAACTGCCGGAAGTGATGGAAGGCAGTTTCGGGCTTGTGTGGGATGGAGAGACCACCGGGACATGCAGCGGCATATACGGAGAGTATCTGAGGATCAACGATCCGCACAAGGCTTCCCTGTACCTTGCGTCAGGAATGCCGGTGATCATTTGGAGAGAAGCGGCACTGGCCGGCTATATCACAAAGAACGGATGCGGCATCACAGTGGACTCCATCGATGAGATCCCCGGAAGGATCGCGGAAATGACGAAGGAAGAGTATGAAGCGATCCGGTCCAATACCATGAAGATCTCCGGCAGGTTGCGAAAGGGGAAATATACCGCAAGAGCGCTGGAGAGAGTTCTGGGTCAAAAGGAGTAGATCTGTATGTATTTTTATAAGAATCTCTATGCAGGACCTTCCATAAGGGACCCTGAAGAAGTGAAGAGGAAGCTGATGCGCGGGGAGGGTCAGTTCACGATCTACGTGCTTGCGCTGAGTCCGTCAATACCCGGGCCGGGTTCCAACCAGCTTGAGATTCTCCACTGCGTCAATCTTCAACAGCCGTATTACAAAAAGTATCCCCCATATATCATAGGCATTGCCGCAGGCCGAACAGAAGCAGTGGAACTTGTACAGAGGCTGGTTCAGGAGGCATATGATCACACCGGGAGCGCTGATGTGAGAGCTTATCTGTTTCCTCACGGAGTGAGGAAACTGAAAGGCAGGAGTGCCGCACTTACAATTTCTGATAAAAATGCGCAGTTGTCCGGCGGCAGCGCCCCGATGACTCGGGATGATCCGCAGCAACCGCAGTCAGAGTAAGGAGGCGGAAATGGCAGTATTTCTTACTATATTAAAATGGGTTGGAATCATATTGCTTGTCCTTCTGGCACTGATCCTTGTGATCCTTCTCATCGTGCTGCTGGTGCCGATCAAATACAATGCGAGGGCGGCAGTAGAAGACCCTGAACGACATGAGGAGTTTCCCTTTGCGGTACTGAGGGAAAAATCGGAGGTGAATGCCCTGATCTCCTGGCTTTTCGGCGCTGTAAAGATCCTTGTTGCTTTCCCGGGAGATGAGCTGATCGCCATGAAAGTCTTCGGCAAAGACATCGGGCTCATGGACAGACTCAAAAAAGACGAGACCGGGGAAAAAGAAGAGGAAGAGGCTGCGGAGGAGAAGGAAGAGGAAGAAAAAGAAGAAACTTCCCTCGAAAAGAGACTGGAAGTTCTGGCGGCCAAGGCGGAGAAGATCATAAACGCGGTTGATTATGTCCACAGAGTCCTGACGGGAAGCTGCGGCAGAAGAGCCTTCAGAAAGGTCAGCAGGCGCCTCTTGAATATTTTGGATTCCCTGATGCCGGATCACTGGAAGATCAGAGGAAACGTGGGACTTAATGACCCATGCCTCAACGGCAGATTTTCGGGTTTCACATCGATACTGATGCCGTTTATGGATGAGCACCTGGGAATCGATACGGAATGGGACCTTTACCGCTGCGACATGGAGGCGGAAATGGACGGGAAATTCAGGCTCATCACGCCGCTTAAAGAGACAGTCCCCCTGGTTTTTGACAAGGACTGCCGAAAAGTACTCAAAAAACTCAGGAAGGTAAAAAGCAAACTGCAGTAAATGCGTATATTTATAAAATGATCATATTAAAACAGAAACATATAATTAACAGGTTCAGGCTGTAAAGCAAAGAAAGAGGGAACGGAAATGGCTGAAGTAAAGAACAGTATTGCAACAGTAGTGAAATCTCTGATGGACGGAGCGGAGAGTGTGCTTACTTCCAAGACTGTGGTCGGTGCTCCCGTGAGGATCGGTGACCAGATCATCATTCCGCTTTCCGATGTTTCCATCGGATGCGGAGCAGGTTCTAACGGTACAGACCATAAGGATGCTGGCGCCGGCGGATTCTCCGCAAAGATGACACCTACAGCAATACTTATCATTAAGAACGGACAGACCAAGGTGGTCAATATCAAAGATCAGACTGCGATCACCAAGCTGGTTGATATGATTCCGGATGTAGTAGACAAGATCAAAGGCAGAAACAACGGCATGATCTCCGATGATGAGGCTGTAAAAGCCGCGTTCCCCGAGCCCGAGGTAAAGGATATTTCCGTCAGGGATGCGGGAGCGGACAAATGAGTAATGTCGCATTGATCTTTGCCGGTGGCACCGGGCAGAGAATGAATACAAGAACCAGGCCCAAACAGTTTCTTGAACTGCACGGAAAACCTATTATCGTTTATACGCTTGAAGCTTTTGACCGGCACAGCGAGATCGACGGCATTGTTGTTGTAATGCTGGAAAGCTGGATCGGTTATACACAGGAACTGGTGCGCAGGTTCGGGCTTGGCAAGATAAAGAAGATCGTTCCGGGAGGAAGCACAGGACAGGAGTCCATCTATAACGGACTGTGCGCGGCTGCGGAGTTCTATGGCGATAACGACATAGTACTGATCCATGACGGCGTAAGGCCTCTGATCGACGAGGAAACCATATCCGCGAATATCAGGACTGTGAAGGAACGGGGAACGGCGATCACGGTTACCTCTGCTATTGAGACGATCACGATGAAGGATGAGACGGGAGCCGTCGGTACGATCATCGACAGGTCCAGATGCGAACTCGCCAGAGCGCCCCAAAGTTTCTACCTCGGAGAGATCCTCAGTGTTCACAACAAGGTGCGTGAGGAAAACAGCGGGACCGGTTTTATTGATTCTGCCAGTATGATGAAGCATTACGGATATAAGCTTTACACAGTGCAGGGAAAGCCTGAGAACATAAAGATCACTACACCGAGCGACTTCTATATTTTCCGGGCTATGGTTGACGCGAGAGAGAGTTCTCAGATCTTCGGAATCTGATTACCGGGAGATAGGAATGACAGAAAAATCAGAGATCTTTAAGGAAGATATGAGGTGGATCTGTGAAGCGGACCTGCCCTGGGAGAAACTCGAAAACAGAACTATTCTTGTGACAGGTGGAACAGGGCTGATCGGAATGACTATGATCAGCGCCCTGATCCATGCGGGACGCGAGCGCGGACTCAGACTTAAGGTCTGCGCGGTCGTCAGAGATACCGCGAAAGCGGGCAGAGTCCTCGGGAGCCTGGTGAACGCCCCGGAACTCCATCTTTTGACGGGAACAATGGAGGAACTTCCTCTGCTCCCTGAAAATATCGATTACTGGATCCACGGAGCCTGTCCGACAGCCAGCGCTTTCATGAATGAGCATCCGGTGGATGTCATCCGCACCTCTGTGGAGGGGACGATCGGCTTACTCGAGGAGGCAAAAAAGCGCCGGACGCAAGGTTTTGTATTCCTTTCCAGTATGGAAGCTTTCGGAGAAGTGAACACGGAAGAACTGCTGAAGGAAGGTTCACTTGGCAAAGTGGATCTTAAAAAAACGAGAAGCTGTTATCCCGAGAGCAAGAGAATGTGTGAGATGCTCTGTACCGCGTATGCCGCGCAATACGGCCTTCCCTCGATGAGTATACGTCTCGCACAGACTTTCGGACCCGGCGTAGACTACAATGACCGCCGGGTATTCGCGATGATGACCAGAAACGCCATTGACGGAAAAGATATCGTACTGGCGACAAAAGGCACAAGCCGGCACCCCTATCTGTATACCGCACAGGCTGTGACGGCGATCCTGACAGTTCTTCTGAAAGGTGTACCCGGAGAGACCTATAACGCCGCAAATCCTGCCACTTACTGTTCTATATTTGAGATGGGAGAGATGGTGGCCAGGGAGGTGGCCGGAGGGAAGATCGCTGTCAGGGTTGACGAGGGCGGAGACGCCTCCCGCTATCCGGCCCCCAGTTTCCTGAATATGGACATCTCAAAGATACAGAGTCTGGGATGGGAACCTGAGAATGACCTTGCCTGGATGTACGGGAGACTCGAAGAGTATCTTCGTTCAATGATGTGAAAAAGACGGACCCGGCAAAACAGATATTGAAAATGAGCACAAGAAAAAGGACTGTTTCAAACAGTCCTTTTTAATTAATCATTCGATATTTACATATCCAGATTGTAATGGCTGCGGTCACGCGGCTATATTAGATAGCGCGCTCGACCTTGCCGGATCTAAGGCAGCTGGTGCAGACGTGCATTCTCTTCTTGGCGCCGCCTACGTTCACAGCAACCTTCTGGACGTTGGAATTCCAGATTCTGTTTGATCTTCTATGAGAATGGCTGACGTTATTTCCAAAATGAGCGCCCTTGCCGCAGATATCACATTTTGCCATCTTAAACACCTCCTAACGTACATATTCGGGTCTACAACATTTGTATAGTATCAAAAATGAAACATGAATGCAAGAAAAAAATCAACGAATTACAAGGGAATTATAATAATCGATCCCGCAATACAACCTTTTCTTTTCGCTGTTTTAAGGTTATAATCTATAATGATTTATCACGTAAAGAATTAGGGAATATTGTTTCAGGACATGAATGTGATCGAATCATCACTACGCCGATCGTTCGGCTTGAAAGGAGAATAGCCTTTGAAGACATTTTTATTTAATACACATATGGGCAGCATTAGTGTTGACCCCGAAGTGATCGCCAGGTATGCCGGCAATGTCGCAAATGAGTGCTTTGGCATTGTGGGCATGGCTGCTGTCAACAACAAGGAAGGATTTGCCAACCTTCTCAAGAGAGAGAGTATGACCAAGGGGATCAACGTAACTCTCAACTCCAGGGACAAACTTGTCATCGACTTCCATGTGATCGTATCTTATGGAGTCAACATTATGGCTGTGGCTGATAATCTGGTTTCGTCCGTCGCATACCGCGTGGAAGACTTCACCGGTCTTGAGGTCGAGAAGATCAATGTTTATGTAGAAGGTGTACGCGTCATTGACTGAGTAACAGTGCACTGCCCGATCAATCATGAAATTTTATAGTAATCAGGAGGAAGATGCGGTGACGACCAGCGCAATCGATGCAAAACTGCTGGCAGAGATGTTTTTTGCCGGAGCAGCCAATTTGGAAGCAAATAAAGAATGGATCAATGAACTCAATGTATTCCCCGTTCCCGACGGAGATACCGGCACGAATATGACTCTTACGATCAAATCTGCCGTCAAGGAGGTTTCCGCTCTTGGAAGCACGGACAGCATGAAGGACATCTGCAAGGCGATGTCATCAGGATCCCTGAGAGGAGCGAGAGGAAATTCGGGCGTTATTCTCTCCCAGTTGATCCGAGGATTCGGAAAAGTGGCAAAGTCAGAGACAGAGCTCACAATTCCTGTACTGGCAGACGGTTTTGACAGAGCAGTGGAGACTGCTTACAAAGCTGTCATGAAGCCCAAGGAAGGCACGATCCTTACAGTAGCCAAGGGAGCCTCGCTCAAGTCAAGGGAACTGGCTGACGCGGGGGAAGAGAATTTGGAAGTATTTCTCGGAGCGGTCCTTGAGGAAGCGGAGAAGGTTCTTGCCAATACACCTGAACTGCTGCCGGTCCTCAAGCAGGCAGGAGTAGTTGACTCCGGCGGACAGGGTCTCGTCCAGGTCATGAAGGGAGCATACGACCGCTTCCTCGGTAAGGAAATCGACTACAGCGCTCTTATAGAGAAGGAAGAAGAAAAGCCTGAGGCTGAGCCTGAGAAAGAAATCTTGGAAAAAGAGGAACTCCGTTTTATCTATAAGATGAGGATGACGGTGCTGATGGCTAAGAAGCCCTCTTCCAGAGACCAGAAAGAATATCTGGAATTTCTCAAGTCTCTCGGCGACCGCGTAAAATGCGCGGTGGAAGGAGATATTCTCCATGTCAAATGCCAGACCAATGACCCCGGCCTGATCATTCAGAGAAGCCAGAAATTCGGTGAACTTGGAGAAGTGAGACTTCTCAATCTCAAGGAAGCGGAATCCGGCGGAAGAAACGCGGATGCGGGCAAGTCTTCCAGACCTGATATCGCAGATGTGAAAAAGCCTGCTGAAGCAGAAGCTCCTAAGGCGCCCGAACAGCCCAGAAAGGAAGTCGGTTTCATTACAGTATCTGTCGGCGACGGGATCAGGGAGATCTTCACCGGACTCGGAGTCGATTATGTGATCAGCGGCGGTCAGACAATGAATCCCAGCACGGATGATGTGCTGAAGGCTGTAGAGAGTGTCAATGCAGATGTTGTATTTGTCCTCCCGAACAACAAGAACATCATCATGGCTGCTAACCAGGCAGCTTCCCTCACCACTGATAAGAAAGTGGTAGTTGTTCCTACGACTACAGTTCCCCAGGGAATCACCGCGGTGATCAATTACATGCCCGATCTGGACGCCGAGGCTAACAAAGCCAACATGTGCGAGGAGATCGGCGCCGTGCACAGCGCGGAGATCACTTATGCTGTAAGAGATACGGAGATCGACAACATTAAGATTCACGAGGGTGATATCATGGGAATCGGCGACAGCGGCATTCTCACTACCGGCAATGATATCGAAGATGTGACTTTTGAGTCTTTAAAGAAGATCGTGGATGAGAATACAGAGATCATCAGTGTTTACTACGGTGAAGATGTAGCAGAAGAAACCGCTGAACAGTTCAGGGAAAGGGCCGCGGAAGCATTCCCGAATTGTGACGTGGAGCTTCAGTATGGCGGACAGCCCATCTACTACTATATTTTGTCTGCCGAGTAAGCGGGATACAGAGTATTAGGTCACCTGATCAGGGAGCAGCGCGTAATATGCAGTTACACAAACCGGATGTCACGGAGGCATCCGGTTTCTTTTAGCAATCTTTTCATCAAAGACCGAGATGCAGAGGTCAGACAGGTTTCTATATGAATGTAAATACGGAAGTGGGAAAACTGAAGAGAGTAGGTCCCCGTACAGCGGAGCTCCTGCAGAGCAGAGGACTTAATACAGCCGGCGACCTTGTCAGCTATTACCCCTCGCGATACGAAAAGTATGTCAGTTTGTCCGCGGTCTCAGCGGCGGCGGAGAATGCGGAGTGCGCCGTTCTCCTTACGGTGATCGGGAGAGGAAGCACGATCAGGGCCGGAGGCAGGACCATCAGCCATTTCAAGGCCGCGGATGCGACAGGCGACTGCCGGCTGACATTCTTTAATATGCCCTACATGGTCAAAAACCTGCCGCCGGGCAGTCAGCGTGTTTTCATGGGGATCATGAAAATGACGCCGAGAGGACTGCGGTACATGGAGCAGCCCAGAGTATATTCACTGGAGGATTATCACAATCTGGAAGGAACTCTCCAACCGGTATACCCCCTCTTTCAGGGAATGAAAAACAAACAGATCTCCGCGCTGATCGGACAGGCTTTGGAGGAACTTCCGGCGTTCGAGGATTATCTCGGCAGGGAAGAAAGAGAACGCCTGGGCCTGTGCGAAAGAGATCTGGCTCTAAGAGCGATCCACCATCCGGGCAGCATGCAGGAACTCGGAATGGCCAGGAACCGGCTGATCTTTGACGAGTTTTTTGAGTTTATCCTTGGTATAAGAAAGAAGAAAAAAGAGAACGAAGGCCTCAGAAACAGCAGCCCCCTGCTTCCTGAAAAACTGCCGGAGGAACTTTTGTCAAAACTTCCCTATTCCCTTACCGGAGCTCAGAAGAAAGCGTGGGAAGAAATCAAAAGAGACCTGACCGGCGAGTATGTGATGAGCCGTCTTCT
The DNA here is from genome assembly GCA_902781325.1 of uncultured Lachnospiraceae bacterium. Classification (GTDB taxonomy): domain Bacteria; phylum Bacillota; class Clostridia; order Lachnospirales; family Lachnospiraceae; genus CAG-791. The sequence continues at coordinate 26,798 of CACZJD010000016.1, read as the reverse complement.
TCAGGGAGATGTTGGATCGGGCAAGACAATACTTGCTTTTCTCGCGCTTCTTCTTTGCAGCGCAAATCACAGGCAGGGAGCGCTCATGGCTCCGACGGAAGTCCTTGCGAAGCAGCATATGGATAATCTTTTGAAACTTAAGGAACAGTACGATCTTCCCATCAATCCTGTCCTTTTGACCGGATCGGTAAAAGGTAAGGCTCGAAAAGAGGTGTATAAGAAGATCGCTTCCGGAAGTGCGGATATCATCATAGGCACACATGCGCTGATCCAGGACAGCGTGGAGTATTCGGATCTTGCTCTTGTGATCACGGACGAGCAGCACCGCTTCGGGGTAAGGCAGAGAGAATCTCTCGCGGGAAAAGGAAATTCCGTGCCGGTGCTTGTTATGAGCGCAACTCCTATTCCGAGAACACTTGCCATAATCATGTACGGAGACCTGCAGATCTCTGTTCTCGATGAGATGCCGGTGGGAAGGATTCCTATCAAAAACCTTGCCATAAGCAGCAGCGAACGCCGCAGGATCTACCGCTTTATGTACGGACAGATCAAACAGGGGAGGCAGGCCTATGTGATCTGTCCCGAAGTAGAAGAAGGCGAGATGAGTGAACTTGAAAACGTCCGCGATTACACTGAAAAACTGCGGAAGATCTTTCCGGCAGAGGTGCGGATCGATTCTTTGAACGGACGTATGAAACCATCTGAAAAGACGGAAGTTATGGAACGGTTCGGCAGCGGAGCTGTGGATATACTGGTATCCACAACTGTCATAGAGGTCGGGATCGATGTTCCCAACGCCACGGTCATCGCCATTGAAAATGCGGAGCGCTTCGGAATGTCACAGCTTCATCAGCTCAGAGGAAGGGTCGGAAGGGGGCAGTGGCAGTCTTATTGCGTATTTCTCTATACGCCGGGCGCGGCGGGAGAAGATGATCCGGACAAAAAACCGCGTCGGCTGGAAATTCTTGAGAAGACCAATGACGGGTTTAAAATTGCGGAAGAAGATTTAAAACTCAGAGGTCCCGGCGACCTGTTCGGAGAGAGGCAGAGCGGCGCTTTGGGCTTCGTACTCGCTGATATTTACGAGGACTCGGCGATCATGCGAAAAGCGGCAGCCCACGTAGAGGAAGTGCTTCTGGCTGATCCTGAATTTGAAACGCCTCATATGAGACAGCTTGACCTAAGAACGATTTAGTGCAAGGTTGACTTTCGGCGCTCATATTATTATGATGATTTCTAACTGTAGTTTGTTGCTTAAACCACGGTTTTAAAGAAATGGAGAAGAAGATGTCGAAGATTGCAGTTATAACCGACAGTAACGCTCATATCACCCCGCAGGAAGCCGAGAAGCTCGGGATCACGGTAGTGCCCATGCCATTCACGATCGGTGACGAGACTTTTTATGAGGGGATCACTCTTTCAAGAGAAGAATTTTACGCGAAGATGGAGAGCGGAGCCAATATTGTTACAAGCCAGCCCTCCCCCTCCGACGTGATGGGCATTTGGGACGATGCCCTCAAGACTCACGATGAAGTGGTTTATATTCCTATGAGCAGCGGGCTGTCAGGTTCATGCCAGAGCGCAAGAATGCTCGCGGATGACTACGACGGTAAGGTCCAGGTAGTCAACAACCAGAGGATCTCTGTAACACAGAAGAGATCCGTGCTTGACGCGCTGGAAATGGCGGAGATGGGCATGAGCGCCGCGGAGATCCGCGAAGAACTGGAGCATGTGAAGTATGAATCCAGTATCTATATCATGCTCGACACTCTCTATTATCTGAAGAAGGGCGGCAGGATCACTCCGGCCGCAGCCGCTGTGGGCACACTCCTTCGCATTAAGCCGGTCCTGCAGATCAAGGGTGAGAGACTCGATGCCTTCTCCAAGGCCCGCACCATGAACCAGGGCAAGAATATAATGATCAACGCGATGAAGCATGATATAGAAACTCTGTATGGCGGAACAGATAAAGAGAATGTCTGGCTTTACGCTGTGCATGGCAATGTGCCGGATCAGTTCGCGGAGTTTTCCCAGGAAGTCAGAGCTGCTTTCCCCGCGTTCAACGTGCAGGATGATGTGCTTTCGCTGAGTATCGCCTGCCATATCGGCCCGGGCGCGCTCGCGATCGCCTGCTCGAAGAAGATCCCGCTGCGCAAAAATGTCTGAGCGTGAACAACCAAGTACAACCAGGAATAGGAAATCTGCATGGCAAACCTGAATCAGGATACTAATAATTACGACGCCGCCAGTATCAAAGTGCTGGAGGGACTTGAGGCTGTAAGGACAAGGCCCGGCATGTATATCGGCAGCGTTTCCACAAGGGGTCTCAATCATCTGATCTATGAAATCGTGGACAACTCCGTCGATGAACATCTTGCCGGATTCTGCTCCACGATCAAGGTGATCCTTGAGGCGGACGGCTCCTGTACAGTGGAGGACAACGGAAGAGGCATTCCGATCGGAATGCATGAAAAAGGTGTGAGCGCGGAGCGCGTGGTGTTTACAACACTTCACGCCGGAGGAAAATTTGATAACAATGCGTACAAGACCAGCGGAGGCCTCCACGGAGTGGGATCTTCCGTGGTAAACGCTCTTTCTGAAAGAATGACCGTCAGCGTTGGCAGCGGCGGTTTTCTTTATGAGGATAAATATGAGCGGGGAAATCCCGTTGTGGAACTTGAAGACGGCCTGCTGCCTGTGGTTGGCAAGACCAGATGGACCGGCACAAGGATCAACTTTCTGCCTGACCCGGAGATCTTTGAGAAGACGAGGTTCAGGGAAGAAGACATTAAGAGCCGCATGCATGAGACTGCCTATCTCAACCCTGAACTCACGATAGAATATACGGACAGAAGGCAGGAGCCCGCTGAAGAGATCGTGTTCCATGAACCCGACGGGATCGTCGGTTTTATCCGTGCGCTCAATAAGTCCAAGGAAGCTGTCACGGACATTATCTATTTCAAGGGAATGAGTGATCAGATCACGGTAGAAGCCGCGTTTCAGTTTGTCAATGAGTTCCACGAAAACGTCCTGGGATTCTGCAACAATATTTATAACGCGGAAGGCGGAACGCATCTTACAGGGTTTAAGACCGTCTTCACTCAGGTGATCAATAATTATGCCCGCCAGATCGGTGTCCTCAAGGAAAAGGATACAAATTTTACCGGCGCTGATATCAGAAACGGAATGACGGCTGTCATTTCCATCAAGCATCCGGATCCCAGGTTTGAGGGACAGACCAAGACTAAACTGGATAACCAGGATGCCGCCAAGGCTGTCAGTCAGGTCACGGGAGATGAGATCGTTCACTATTTTGACAGAAATCTGGAGGTCCTCAAGACGGTGATCGGATGCGCCGAGAAGGCAGCGAAGATCAGGAAGACCGAGGAGAAGACCAGGACCAATATGCTGGTCAAGCAGAAGTTTTCCTTTGATTCCAACGGGAAACTGGCGAACTGCACCAGCAAGGATGCGTCCAAATGCGAGATCTTCATCGTCGAGGGTGACTCCGCAGGCGGAAGTGCCAAGATGGCGAGAGACAGAATGTATCAGGCAATTCTGCCGATCCGCGGCAAGATCCTTAATGTTGAGAAGGCCAGTATAGACAAAGTGCTGGCAAATGCTGAGATCAAGACTATGATCAACGCCTTCGGCTGCGGATTTTCAGAAGGGTACGGCAATGACTTCGACATCTCGAAGCTGCGATACGATAAGATCATCATCATGGCTGATGCGGATGTTGACGGCGCCCATATCTCGACGCTTCTTCTCACTCTGTTCTATCGCTTTATGCCGGAACTGATCTATGAAGGACATGTCTATGTCGCCATGCCGCCGCTGTATAAGGTGGTTCCCAAAAAGGGAAGCGGAGAAGGCGAGTATCTCTACGATGATTACGCGCTGGCAAAATACAGAAAGACGCACAAAAACGATTTTACTCTGCAGAGATACAAGGGCCTTGGAGAGATGGATCCCGAACAGCTCTGGGAGACGACCCTTGATCCGAAGAGAAGATACATGAGGCAGGTACAGATCGAAGACGCAATACATGCTTCAGACATCACGGAACTTCTGATGGGAAGCGAAGTTCCGCCCCGCAGGATGTTCATCCACGACCATGCGGACGACGCGGAACTTGATATCTGACGTTAATAAACGGAGAAACAGTAATCAATATGCCTAGAGACGACCAGAACAAGAACAGTAAAAAAGGAAAGAGACTGACGGAAGACACTTTTGCGGAGACTCCGCAGGAGCAGATCCTCAAGACAGAGTATTCCGAACTGATGCAGAAATCCTACATCGACTACGCGATGAGCGTAATCGTCGCGCGGGCGCTCCCGGATGTCCGGGACGGACTAAAGCCTGTGCAGAGAAGAACTCTTTATGACATGCATGAGCTCGGGATCCGGTCGGACAGACCCTTCAGAAAGAGCGCGCGAATCGTCGGCGATACGATGGGTAAATATCATCCCCACGGCGACAGTTCGATCTATGACGCGCTGGTCGTCATGGCACAGGATTTCAAAAAAGAGATCCCTCTGATTGACGGTCACGGAAACTTCGGCAATATAGAAGGCGACGGCGCTGCAGCAATGCGTTATACCGAGGCGCGGCTCGAAAAGATCACGGAAGAGGCTTTTCTTGCGGATCTGGATAAAGATGTCGTGGATTTTGTTCCCAACTTCGATGAGAACGAGAAGGAACCCGAAGTTCTTCCTGTCAAGATTCCCAACTTTCTGATCAACGGATCCGAAGGTATTGCGGTAGGAATGGCTACAAGCACACCTCCTCACAATCTCGCGGAGATCATCGACGCGGAGATCGCGCTGCTTGAGAACCCGGAACTGACGAACAAGGAGCTGATGCGGTATGTCAAGGGACCCGATTTCCCGACGGGAGGTATTGTTGTCAACAAAGACGAACTTCCGGAAGTCTATGAGACCGGTGTCGGAAAGGTGCGCCTGAGAGGCCGCACAATGGTAGAAAAAGGGCGCTCCGGACATGTCAATCTGGTGATCACGGAGATCCCTTATACTATGATCGGCGCCGGCATCGGCAAGTTTCTCTCAGATGTGGCCGCACTCGCCGAGAAAAAGGTCACAAATGATATCATAGACATCACAAACCAGTCCGACAAAGAAGGAATCCGGATCGTCATCGAATTAAAGAAAGACACGGATATCGACAATTTCCGGAATCTTCTCTATAAAAAGACCCGGCTGGAAGATACCTTCGGCGTGAATATGCTCGCGATCCGGAACGGCAGGCCTGAGACACTGAGCCTTAGAGAGATCCTCAAAGCCAATACAGATTTTCTTTACGAGACGACTACAAGAAAGTACGAGAATCTTCTTGAAAAGGAACGCAAAAAGAGGGAGATCCAGGAAGGACTCATCAAAGCGGTCAATGTTATTGATCTCATTATTGAGATCCTTCGTGGCGCAAGGGACAGAAAGACTGTCAAGAACTGTCTTGTAAACGGTGAGACGGGCGGAATCAAATTCCGAAGCGAAGAATCGGAGATCATGGCGACTCAGCTTGCCTTTACAGAGGCCCAGGCTGACGCGATCCTTGATATGCGTCTGTATAAACTTATCGGACTCGAACTGGATGCACTCATTAAAGAACATGATGAGACTGTTGCCAATATCTACCGCTACGAAGACATACTGGAGGAACGCGACTCCATGACAAAGGTTTTGCGCAGTGACCTGGCCCAGATCAGAGACAGGTATGCGCAGCCCAGAAAAACGGAGATCACACAGGCGGAAACAGCTTCCTTTGTCGTAAAAGAGGAAGAGGAAGACAGAGAACTTCTGTTCGTCATGGATCGTTTCGGATACGCCAAGACGATGGATCCGTCCGCATACACGAGAAACCAGGAGTCGGTGGAAACAGGTTACAAATACTATTTCATGTGCAGAAGCACCGGAAAGATCTGCCTGTTCACGGATAACGGTACTCTTCATACTGTAAAAGTCTCCGACCTGCCTCTCGGAAAACTGAGAGATAAAGGTATTCCGATCGACAATATCGGCAATTATGACTCCTCGAAGGAAGAGATTGTCATGGCCTGCAGCCAGACAGATCTCAACCTCTACAGGCTTCTTTTCGTCACAAAAAGCGGACTTGTCAAAACAGTGAGCGGCGGCGAATTTGAGACCCGAATGAAGACAATGAACGCGACAAAGCTTGCCGATGGAGATTCTCTCGTCTTTGCCGGCGTCATCACAGACCAGAAATATGCTGTTTTGATGACTGCGAACGGGTATCTTCTCAAGCTCCCGCTGGAACAGGTCCCGGAGAAGAAAAAAGCGGCTGCGGGCGTCGCCGGAATCAAGCTGAGCAAGGAAGACTACGTAGAGAGAGCAGTGCTCGCAAAGGACAAAGAGCCTGCTCCGCTCGTACACAGAGATACGGAGATCGATCTCGATAAAGTCCGAGCCGGAGCGAGAAACGGCAGAGGCAGCAAGCGCTTCTGATGCCGCAGCGCCCGGACAGGCATTTGGAGATAGACAAAAAAGGCAAGATTTAATACACTTTAGATATAGAAGAGGCGGAAATGATTCCGCCTCGCATTTCGAGGAATAAGGTATGAGAGTAATAGCAGGAAGCGCAAGAAGGTTAAAACTCGTCGCGCCATACGGCCTTGACACAAGACCCACACAGGACATTATCAAAGAGACTCTTTTCAATATCATTCAGGCGGATGTGCCCGGATCGGTCTTTCTGGATCTGTGCGCGGGAAGCGGAGCGATCGGGATCGAAGCCTTGAGCCGTGGAGCCAAACGAGCCTATTTTGTTGAAAACGGCAGGGAAGCATGTGCCTGTATCCAGAAGAATCTTCACACAACACATTTTGAAGAGGAAGCCGTGCTCTTAAAACAGGACGCGCTCAGCGCGCTGCGGCACATCCACGAGAAGGAAGTGGATCTCATCTATGTGGATCCTCCATACGAATCACAGACAGTTCACGATATACTGAATGCGCTGGCAGCAGAGAAATTTGTCACTGAGAATACACTGATCATGGTGGAATCCTCACTGGACACGGATTTCTCTTATCTGGGCGATATCGGACTTGAACTTGTAAGGGAAAAAGATTATAAAGCGAACAGACATCTCTTCATCAGGCGTTCTACTAAGAATTGATCGGCAGCAGAAAGGATTCAGGATGAAACATGCGATTTACCCGGGAAGTTTTGACCCCGTTACCTATGGACATATTGACATCATTAAAAGAGCGGCGGAAATGTTTGATGATCTGACCGTCTGCGTTTTGGACAATAAAGCGAAAACTCCATTGTTTTCTGTTGATGAACGTGTTAAAATGTTACGCAAAGTGTCAGAAAATATTCCGAACGTGTATGTTGATTCCTACTACGGATTGCTTATGGATTATGCACGGAAAATCGACTGTCATATTGCTGTACGCGGTCTTCGTGCAGTGACCGATTTTGAGTATGAACTGCAGATTGCGCACGCGAACCGAACGATCTCAGACGGCTGGCTTGACACGATCTTTATCACGAGCAGCATGGAATTCGCGTATCTGAGTTCCTCTGTTGTAAAGGAGATCGCATCATTCGGCGGCGACATCAGCCTGTGCGTTCCGCCTTCGATCGAAGAGGAAGTGATCGGCAAGATGAGAGTTCTTCATCCGGAATTTTACCAGAATAAATAAGGAGGATCGGAAAAGATGAGCAGCAAAATCGAGCAGATGATCGACCAGATTGAGGATTTTATTGATTCCTGCAGATACCAGACTTTTTCAAAAACAAATATAATCGTGGACAAGGACGAAATGGATGCGCTTCTTGAGGAGCTTCGCGCGAAGACTCCGGATGAGATCAGGCATTATCAGCGGATCATCGCCAATAAGGAAGCGATCCTTGACGACGCTAAGAGAAAAGCGGAAGAGATGATCAACGAAGCTACGGCGCACACAAATGAACTTGTCAACGAGCATGAGATCATGCAGCAGGCTTATGCTCAGGCTAATGAGATCGTCAGGATGGCAACGCAGCAGGCGCAGGATATTCTCGATAAGGCTGTTAATGAGTCTGACGCGCAGCGTGAAGCCTTCAGGCAATACATGGAAGGAATGCTCGCGGACCTTGAGAAGAGCACGATCAGCGCGCGCAATAACATGACTTCCATCTTCTCCAACTTCCACGATGAAATGTCGGATTATATCGACACCATTGGCCAGAACCTCACGGAAATCAGCCCGCAGCCGGAAGAGGAAGAGGACTCAGGCCTGATGCAGAATATGGACGGGGAGCCTGAGGACTATCAGGAAGAGGAGGATGATTCCGAATTCGTAAACACTGACATGTTTGAGGGTTAATACCGAAGGAATATTCGTCGGGACATCTTTTCGCTAAGCGGAGAGATGTCCTGTTTTGACGTAAATGGAGTGATCATGATCGGAAAAAAAGGAACTTACGGTTACATAAAAAGAGGGAGGATCATCTACGCTGCCGTCACTTTCGGTCTGCTTGCTGCAGTACTGGGGATGTATTTCGGCGCGCTCAGGTATTTTGGAACCAACAAGAATGTGTTCACGATCCTTGCGGCTCTGAGCTGTATAGGCGTCGGGAAATTCGCGGTAGATCTTGTGATGTTCTGCAGGGCAAAATGCTGCTCGGAGAGCGCAAGGGACGCCATCGAACTGCATATCGGCGAACTGGCCGGTGCTTACGACCTCTTTATGACCAGCTATGATAAGAACTTCGCGATCAGCCACGCGGTGTGCGCGGGGAGATCCGTATGCGCGCTTACAGAGGACACGGGATGTGATGTTAAGAGCGGAGAGATGCATATCAGGACAATGCTGGAGAATGACGGGTTCAAGGGATATACCGTCAAGATCTTCAGAAATCAGGACAACTACACGCAGCGCCTGGATGAACTGAACAGGCTGGAAGACAGCAAAGAGAGAAAGAGTATTCAGGGCGTAATGGATCTTTTGAAATCCATCTCCCTGTGAGGAAAACGGCTGATGAGAGAGTGGACAGTTAAGAGCGGAGAAAAGGATCAGCGATTCAGCAAGTATCTGCAGCGCAGACTGCCCGGCGCCCCTTCCTCTTTTCTCTATAAGATGCTCAGGAAAAAGAATATCACACTCAATGGCAAAAAAGCGTCCGGCAGTGAGCTTCTTCTGGAAGGAGATCTGGTGACGCTTTTTCTTTCTGATGATACGATCGTGAAATTCGGCGGAGAGGCAGGTTCCGGGGAGACGAAAGCGGAAGTCGGCCTGGATGACGCGCTGCAGGAGTATATGAAAGCATACCGGCAGATCCGCGGAAGAATCGGAGAAGACGGGATCCTTTATGAGGATCCGGATATTCTCGTCGTGAGAAAACCGGTGGGAATTCTGTCCCAGAAAGCGTCAGAGACAGACCGGTCTATGAATGAATGGCTTTTGGGCTACCTTGTCCGGAAAGGAGAGGCAGATGCCTCCTCACTCAGCCGGTTCAAACCGTCTGTGTGCAACAGGCTTGACAGAAATACGGGAGGGATCCTGATCTGTTCCAAATCTCTGACGGGCGCCAGAACAATCTCAGAGATGTTAAGAGACAGGACTCTCCGCAAGTATTATCGGGCCGCGGTACTCGGAACTGTGATAAAGGGCGGTAAAATCGAGGGATATCTGAGCAAAGACGCAGTGACCAATACAGTCAATTATGCGGAAAACGCGAAAAACGGAGGGAGCTGGACGAAGACAACCTACGTACCTGTCATCCCGGGAGACCGCTATTCGCTTTTGGAGATGGAACTGATCACCGGCAAGACACATCAGCTGCGCAGCCATCTTGCGCAGATGGGACATCCGATACTTGGAGATCCCAAATACGGCGACAGGAAAGTCAACGAAAAAATCCGCAGTGAATTCGGGCTCCGGGGACAGATGCTCTGGTGCTGCAGGGTGGAGTTTCCCCGCATGAACGGGGATCTGGCAAGACTCTCTGAAAAGGTGATCTGTTGTGATCCTCCCCGCATTTACACAGAGATCTGCGGTGTAAAGTAAAAGCCGGGTTATTACAACAGAACGGGAGTGGCTGCTATGCCGACATGGAAATCAAGAGGACTCCGGGGGTCTCTCTTCGAGGACGAGATCAACCGGACCAATGAAAAATACAAAGAACAGAATCTTGCGCTCATTCAGAAAGTGCCTACTCCAATCACCCCTATGAAGATCGACAGCGAGAACAGACATATTACGCTCGCTTATTTTGATCAGAAGAGCACCGTAGACTATATCGGCGTGATTCAGGGAATCCCGGTATGTTTTGATGCCAAGGAGTGCAGGCAGAAGACCTTTGCGCTGCAGAATATCCACCCCCATCAGGTGGAGTTCATGAGATTGTTCGAAAAGCAGGACGGCATCGCTTTCTTTCTGATCAGTTATACAGAAGAAGGCTTTTATTACTATCTTCCTTTCAGGCACTTTCTGCCTTTCTGGGAACGCGCAGAATCGGGCGGCAGGAAAAGCTTCAGGATGGATGAACTGGATATGAACTGGGTGCTGCCCCATAAACATGGTATTCTGGTACCGTATCTGGAAATGATCAACAGGGACCTCGCGGAGAGAGACAGCGAAGCGCAAATTTGACAGGCTGAGCATATTCCTGTATACTTCCAATAATTTCACGTGCTATCGAATTAGCACTGTAACATAATAAAGCGAGGGAGAACTCATGAATTACGCCAACAGAAAAGCGCAGCAGCTGCTGCATACTCCGGAAGGGGTAAGGGACTGCTATGGAAAAGAGAACACTGCCAGAAGCAGAACGATCGAAAAGATCGCTGAACAGATCCATCTGTACGGATACAAAGACCTTCAGACTCCCTCATTTGAATATTTTGATGTGTTCTCCAATGAGATCGGGACAACTTCCTCAAGAGAACTGTACAAGTTCTTCGACAAAGAGGGAAACACACTGGTGCTCAGGCCGGACTTCACGCCTTCTGTAGCAAGATGCGCCGCCAAATACTTCATGGACGAAAAGAATCCCCTCCGTTTCTGCTATCAGGGAAGCGCTTTCTCTAATACATCGGATCTTCAGGGCAAACGCAAGGAGACTTTCCAGATGGGCGCCGAGCTCATCAATGACGCCGGTGCGCAGGCGGACGGAGAAATGATCGCTATGCTGATCGAGAGCCTTCTGGCAGCAGGCCTTGAAGAGTTTCAGATCAGCGTCGGGAATGTCGAGTATTTTAAGGGGATCTGCGTATATCTTGGAATGGACAGCGAAGTGGAGACTGACCTGAGAGATGAGATCTCAGGCAAGAACTATTTTGCCGCCGAGGACCTTTTAATGAGTGAGGGATACAGCAGGAAGGACAGGGATCTGTTCCTGCGCTTTCGTGATTTTATGGAGACGGCCGAGGATCTTCACAAAGCCTGGGAGTCGGCTCCGAACAAGCGCGCCGGAAAAGCTGTAAAACGCCTGATCGATGTATTTAACGTTGTGGACGCATACGGGCTTTCAAAATATGTCAGCTTCGATCTGTCACTGCTTAGCAAATACCGTTACTATACAGGTATTATATTCAAGGGCTATACATACGGAACCGGCGAGCCTGTCGCGTCCGGCGGAAGATACGACCAGCTTCTGAGCTGCTTTGGCAAAACAGCGCCGGCCATAGGCTGCATGATCTCCATCGATACACTGATGGAGGCGATGTACAGACAGCATATTGTGGACGACGAGGAGCCCGAAATTCAAAAGATTTATTACAATGACTCAAACTACCGGGAAGCCCTCAAAACTGCCCGTATGAGCCGTATGGCGGGCTTCAGGACGGTTCTGCTGCCGGAATGCGCAGAGGAGTAAAGAGCAAACGGAGGACAGCGTGAACGATTACATAACCATTGCCCTTACGAAGGGACGCCTTGCGGATCAGACAATGAAGCTTCTGGGTGAAGCCGGTTATTACTGCGAAGAACTTAAGGACAAGAACTCGCGGAAACTGATCTTTGTCAATGAGGAGCAGAAACTCAGGTTTTTCCTCGCCAAAGGACCGGACGTTCCGACCTATGTGGAATACGGCGCGGCGGACATCGGGGTAGTCGGCTCAGACATCATAATGGAGGAGAACAGGCGGGTATATGAAGTGCTCGATCTGGGCTTCGGAAAATGCAGGATGTGTGTCTGCGGACCGGAAGAGGCGGGAGAACTTTTAAAACACCACGAGATGATACGGGTAACTTCAAAATATCCGAACATTGCAAGGGAGCATTTCTACAACAGGAAGCACCAGACAGTGGAGATCATTAAACTGAACGGTTCCGTGGAGCTGGGACCGATCGTAGATCTCGGCGATGTGATCGTCGATATCGTGGAGACGGGCTCGACACTTCGGGAGAACGGTCTTGCGGTCCTGGAGGAGGTGTGTCCCGTGTCTGCGAGAATGATCGTCAATCAGGTCTCTATGCAGATGAAGACGCGCAGGATCAGGGAAATCATAGCAAGTGTGCGTGACTGCCTCGAGTGACAGACAGGCAGAAAGGATAAGTGCTCAGATGAGAATAGTAAAACTCGATGAAAATACAAAGTCACAGGCGCTCGCCAGGCTGATCGGCCGGGCGGCTTCCGGATACGGGGAATATGAGAAGACCGTGCAGAATATAATCGCGGACGTGCGCGAATCAGGCGACGAAGCGGTAATCGCATTGGAGAAAAAATTTGACCGCTGTGACCTGACTTCTGATACGCTTCGTGTATCAGAGCGGGAGATCGCGGATGCTTACAGAGAACTGCATCCCGCCCTGGTGAACGTGATGCGGAAGGCTGCGGAGAACATCCGTGAATACCATGAGAAACAGAAACGCACAAGCTGGATCACTACCAGGGAAGACGGCGTGATCCTCGGACAGAAGGTGACGCCCATAGAGGTTTCCGGCTGCTATGTTCCGGGAGGACGCGCTGTCTATCCGTCCAGCGTTCTTATGAACATTGTCCCGGCGAAGGTAGCGGGAGTAGAAAAGATCATTATGTGCACGCCTCCCGGCGCTGACGGCAAAGCGGCCGCAGGCACTGTTGTCGCGGCTGATATCGCAGGTGCCGATGAGATCTACAAGGTCGGCGGGGCACAGGCCATCGCGGCAATGGCGTACGGCACTGAGACGATCCCGAAGGTGGATAAAATCACTGGGCCCGGTAATATTTTTGTTGCACTGGCAAAAAAAGCCTGCTTTGGTGTTACCGGTATTGACTCTGTGGCAGGTCCCAGCGAGATCCTGATCATCGCTGACAGCACAGCCAATCCCAGGTTTGTTGCGGCAGATCTTCTGTCCCAGGCAGAGCACGATCCGATGGCCAGCGCAATCCTCCTGACAACTGACGAAAATGTCGCTAAGGCTGTTTCTGAAGAGATCGACGGCTTTTTGAAGACGCTTTCAAGAGCAGAGATCATTACAAAGTCCCTTGAGGACTACGGATACATTTTTGTCGGCGATACAATGGAGGATCTTATAGAAGCCGCCAATACTATCGCGTCCGAGCACCTTGAGATCATCACGGAAAATCCGTATGAGGTCATGACGAAGATCCGCAATGCCGGCGCGATCTTCCTCGGGAGTTATTCTTCGGAGCCGCTGGGCGACTATTTTGCCGGCCCCAACCACATCCTGCCCACAAACGGCACGGCGAGATTTTTCTCCCCTCTTGGAGTGGATGATTTTGTCAAGAAGAGCAGCATTATTTCTTACTCAAAGGATGCTCTTCGGGCTGTTCACAAAGATATCGAATTATTTGCGATCAGCGAGGGCCTTACAGCGCACGCTAATTCCATCGCTGTCCGTTTCGAAGAGGAGGAATGATCATGGATAAGAGAACAGCGAAGATCCACAGGAAAACCGGCGAGACGGATATTTCCATGAATTTCTGCATCGATGGCAGCGGAAAAGCGGAGATCTCCACGGGGATCGGATTTTTTGACCATATGATGGATGCTTTTACAAGACATGGCCTGTTTGACATGCAGCTGAAGGCGGAAGGCGACCTTAATGTGGACGGTCATCACACAGTGGAGGATACCGGAATTGTTCTGGGGCAGGCGATCAAAGAGGCTGTTGGGGACAAGAAAGGAATCAAAAGATATGGATTTTTCGTCCTTCCTATGGACGAAGCCCTGATCCTGTGCGCGGTTGACCTGTGCGGAAGGCCGTATTTTGTCATGGAGGGAGCGCCGATCAGTGCGCCCATGGTCGGAGACTTTGACACGGAGCTGGTCCGGGAGTTTTTCTATTCGGTCTCCTACAGCGCCGCGATGAACCTTCATTTCAGGATCCTGTCGGGCACAAATGCCCATCACATCATCGAGGGAATGTTCAAGTGCTTCTCCAAGGCCCTTGACATGGCAACACAGAAAGAGGAACGGATCACAGACGTTCTGAGCACAAAGGGGAGTCTCTGATCCCCTATCGAGGATAATAATGGATACACAGTTTAAGAAGCTGATTCCCAGCATTTATCTGTATGAAGGAAAGGCAGTAAAGGGCCTGGGGGATTTGAATACAGTCAATGAAGATCCCGCAGCTCTTGCGGCACAATATGATAATGGATTTACAGACGCCCTGATGATCTTTGACCTCTCTGATTCAGACAGTGAGCAGGAGATGCACAATGACATCATTCGTAAAATCTGCGCGTCGGTGCGGATCCCTGTAATTGCCGCCGGAAGAGTCAGGAGGATGGAGGATATTAAGAAATTTCTCTACGCCGGCTGCAGCATGGCGTGCCTTAACCTCTCCAAGGATTCAAATGCGCAGATCGCGCAGGAAGTGGCGGACAAATTCGGCTCTGACAAAATAGCGTGCTGCTTCTCTTCTAAAGACCAGATCGCTGAGAATAAGGACCTTATTGACGGCAATGTCTGCTGCCTGGTCTATGTTGGCAGCGATCCCCTTGAAAGCATAAGCGGTAATTGGACAGATCTGCCTGTAATTGCCCAGATCACTGAAAATGACTGCGTGAGAGTGTCTCTCTCCCATGAAGGAATCAACGGTGTGACCGGAAACGGTGTAAATAAGAGGACGGGAAAGCTTCAGTTTGTAAGAAATAAACTGCTCTCATCGGGAATTCCCGTGAAGGTGCGCACTGCGGCGTATGAGTGGGGAGATTTCAAACTCGGTCCCGACGGACTTCTGCCGGTAGTCGTTCAGGAGGCTTCGACGGATCAGGTGCTCATGGTGGCCTATATGAACGAGGAGGCCTATGACCTGACCGTAGCCACCGGAAAGATGACCTACTGGTCAAGAAGCAGGAATGAGATCTGGGTCAAAGGTCTTACAAGCGGTCATTTCCAATACGTGCAATCTCTGACTGCCGACTGCGATATGGATACTCTTCTTGCCAAAGTCGAACAGATCGGGGCGGCCTGCCATACAGGCAGTCACTCCTGCTTTTTCAACAAAGTCCTCACAGAGGAAGGAAAAGAGGAGTTCAATCCGCAGACAGTTCTATTAAGAGATTATCAGACGATCACAGACCGCAGGGATCATCCTAAAAAGGGGTCCTATACCAATTACCTTTTTGACAAGGGCCTTGACAAAATGCTCAAGAAGCTTGGCGAAGAGGCGACAGAGATCGTGATCGCGGCCAAAAATCCCAATCCCAACGAGATCGTCTACGAGATTTCCGATTATCTTTATCACCTGATGGTGGTCATGGCGGAGAAAGGGATCACATGGGAGGATGTGACCGGAGAACTGGCGCGCAGACAGAAAAAAGAGAACTGACCTGCATTTTGGCAGCGGTGCAAAGATAAATTTTGAAAAATCAGATTGAGGGCGAAAAAATGTCACGAATCATTCTTGACATGCTTTCGCCCTTCTGCTATGTTTATTGAGTATGCCGCGTGATGAGGCTCTTTATGTGCTGCGCTAGGGACGCCGTAATCAGCGAGTTTTTATAAGAAGGAGGTACCAGAATGTACGCAATTATCGCAACAGGTGGCAAGCAGTACAAAGTTTCCGAGGGAGATATCATCGATATCGAGAAGATCGAGGGCGAGAGCGGAACAGAGGTTACTTTTGACAAGGTAATCTGCATCGGCGGCGACGCTATGAAGGTTGGCGAAGATGTCGCATCCGCAACTGTCACAGGAACTGTTATGGATCAGGGCAAGGGCAAGAAGGTTGTAGTTTATCACTACAAGAGAAAGACCGGTTATCACAAGAAGAACGGTCACAGACAGCTCTATACCCGCGTTAAGATCGACAAGATCAACGGCTGATTAGAGACATTCCTATGATACAGGTTGTAATCACAAGGCAGAATGGAACTTACAAGTCTTTTATCTGCAGCGGACATGCGGGATTTAAGCCCGAAAGAGGCTTTGGAAGATTTTTAAAACCGCAGGGCGATGTGGTGTGCGCGGGAGTATCCGCAATAGTCATCAACACTGTTAATTGTCTGCAGGATCTTCTTCACGAAGATATCGGCTGTGATTATGACAGTGAGGAAGGCGGCCTTATCACATGCGCCTTCCGCAGTATTCCGACCCATGAAGCATCACTTCTCATCGACTCTATGATCCACGGACTTGAATGGATCAGGAGTGAATACGGTGAGAGATATCTTAAATTCGAAATCGAGGAGGTATAGACATGTTAAATTTGAACCTTCAGTTCTTTGCCCATAAAAAGGGAATGGGATCCACCAAGAACGGTCGTGATTCCAATGCTAAGAGACTTGGCGCCAAGAAGGCTGACGGCCAGTTTGTCAAGGCCGGCAACATTCTTTACAGACAGCGCGGCACAAGCATTCACCCCGGTCTTAACGTAGGCATCGGCGGTGATGACACTCTGTATGCTCTGACCGACGGAATCCTTCGCTTTGAGCGCGTAGGCAAGGACAAGAAGAGAGCTTCTGTCCATCCCGTAGAGGCTCAGCAGTAATCACTGCAGGGAATACCGATGATTGTAAGGACTTCAGGCAGGCGCCAGGCACTCAGGATGTTTATAGATAAAGCAAAGATCGTCGTGAGCAGCGGCAAAGGCGGAGACGGACACGTCTCATTCAGAAGAGAGAAATACGTGCCTGCGGGAGGACCTGACGGCGGTGACGGCGGTGACGGCGGCAGCGTAATCTTTGAAGTTGACGAGGGACTCAATACTCTGGTTGATTTCAGGCACAACCGAAAGTATCAGGCTGAGCACGGAGAAGACGGAAAAAAACGCAGATGTACCGGCAAGACAGGGAGGGATCTGATCATCAAGGTTCCTGAAGGAACGATCATCCGCGAAGCGGCCAGCGGAAAGATCATTGCGGATATGTCCGGAGACAGGAAAAGGTATCTGATCCTTAAGGGCGGCAAAGGCGGCAACGGCAATATGCATTATGCCACATCCACAATGCAGGCGCCCAAATACGCGCAGCCCGGCCAGCCTTCCAGAACGCTGGAACTTCGCCTCGAGCTGAAAGTTATTGCGGACGTGGGACTGGTCGGTTTTCCCAATGTCGGTAAGTCCACGCTTCTGTCCAGATCGAGTAACGCCAAACCCAGAATAGCCAATTATCATTTCACTACTTTGACGCCGATCCTCGGCGTTGTGGATCTTCCGGACGCCAGAGGTTTCGTGATGGCTGATATTCCCGGCCTCATTGAAGGCGCTGCGGACGGAGCCGGACTCGGGCATGAATTCCTGGCCCATATTGAGAGAACGAAACTTCTTATTCATGTAGTTGACGCGGCGGGTTCTGAAGGAAGAGATCCTGTGGAAGATATAAAGGCGATCAACAAAGAGCTCGCTTCTTATGAAGCGGAGATAGGCAGCAAAAAGCAGATATTAGCCGCGAACAAGTGCGACCTTCTGCCTGAAGGATCAGACGCGCTTGGCAGGATCAGAGAGTACTGTGCGGAACTGGGCGTGGAAGTATTCCCGATCAGCGCAGCTACAGGAGAGGGCGTCAGGGAGCTGCTGTATCATGTAAGCGGGATCCTTGCACAGATGCCCGATGAGACTACTGTGTTTGAACAGGAATACGATCCCGAAGAGATGCTCCAGCTGGATGCCTCTGAACCCTTCACTGTTTCGTATGATGAGAAAGCGAAAGAGTACGTCATTGAAGGTCCCAGAGTCGAGAGAATGCTCGGCTATACGAATCTTGAGACGGAAAAGGGTTTCATATTCTTCCAGAAATTCCTTCAGGAGAATAAGATCATTGACAGACTTAAGGAGCTTGGCTGTAAGGAAGGCGACACTGTCCGTCTTTACGGTCACCGTTTCGATTATTATGACTAATTTGATAAAGGAGACAAGATGCTTACCAGTAAACAGAGATCGTTTCTGATCGGTCTTTCCAATCAGCTCGATCCGGTCGTTCAGATCGGCAAAAACGGAGTCAGCCCGGAGACAGTGGTCTCCACAGAGGAAGCGTTTAACACCAGAGAGCTTTTAAAGGGCGCTGTGATGAAGATGGCTCCCGTTGATCCCAGGGAAGCAGCAGAGACGCTTGCAGGACGCACACGTTCACAGGTTGTGATGGTCATCGGCAGAAAATTTGTACTTTATAAGCCGTTTAAGGAAAACCCTAAGATCGTTCTTCCTAAGTAAAAAGGGGTGGGATCATGAGAGAACAGAAGATAAAAGCGGAGAGGATCGGAATCCTCGGAGGAACCTTTGATCCCATTCATATCGGACATCTGATCATAGCAGAGCAGGCCAGGGACCAGTATCAGCTCGACAGAGTGCTGCTTATCCCTTCCGGTCATTCCTATTTCAAGGATAACAGGAGCAAAAAAGTACAGCCCGCCCAGGTCAGGCTGGAGATGACTAAGATCGCGGCAGGAAGTTATAAGCCCTTCGAAGTTTCCGACATCGAAGTGAACAGGCCGGGCAATACCTACAGTTTTGAGACACTTGAGGAGTTGAAGACTCAGAATCCTGAATCGGAACTGTTTTTCATTGTTGGGGCGGATACGATCTGCTCCATGAGAACCTGGAGGGAACCGCAAAGGATCTTCGACGTCTGTACTGTTCTCGCGGCTATGAGAGAAGATCAGGTGGACCCGGAAGAATTTAAAAAAGAGACTGAAGCTTTAGAGAGAGATTTCGGCGCCAGGATTTATCCTGTGTCGATACCGAATATCGGAATATCATCGACCCAGATCCGCGAAAGGGCAGCTTTTGGAAAATCTGTACATTATCTCGTGCCTGATGCCCTGGAAAGTTATATAATAGAAACTGGGATATACAAATGAGATTCGAATATGCAAGTTCAAATATGAAGGAGCGTACCCTTGAACAAAAAAGAGCGCATTAATCTAATCAGAGAGCTGGAATCGGAACTCGCATACGGTCGTTTCATTCATACGTTGAATGTCGCAAGCACTGCAGCGAATCTTGCTATGTGCTATGACTTTGACATTGATAAAGCTGAAACGGCCGGTCTTCTGCATGACTGCGCCAAATGCATGAATCTCGGAAAAATGCTCAAGATCTGTGAAAAAGCGGGGCTGGAACTCTCTGAGATAGAGAAAAAAAGCGGATCGCTGCTTCACTCCAAGGCCGGAGCAGAACTGGCTCAGTCAAAATATGGAGTAAAGGATGAGGATATTCTCAATGCGATCAGGTATCACACTACAGGAAGACCGGGCATGAGCCTGTTGGAAAAGATCATTTTTACGGCGGACTATATCTGGGCACGACAGGAGCGGAAGTGGATCCCATGACACAGAAAACCTATGAGTATTACAGAAGATGTGATGAAGAGAGGAAATTCTATGAGTGAAATGGCTAACACCAAAGAGAGATCCGGAGAACTTGCCCGCATCGCGATCGCGGCACTTGAAGAGAAAAAGGCGGCTGATATCCGCGTGATCGACATCAGTGAAGTGTCTGTTCTCGCAGATTATTTCATTATTGCAAACGGTTCAAGCCGTCCCCAGATCCAGGCATTATCTGATGAAGTGAGCGAGAAGATGGAAAAAGCCGGCGCTGTTCTCAAACAGGTGGAAGGATACGAGCACGCGAAGTGGATCCTTCTCGATTTCGGCGATGTGATCGTTCATATTTTTAATCAGGAAGACCGCCTTCTCTACGATCTTGAGAGAATATGGAGAGACGGCAAGCAGATAGATCCCGATCATCTGTAAGATCCATACTGCCTTGGCGGTCCATAGAATAAACTGAATAGATGTTCATAATAAAAGAGAGGCTGTAAAGAAATGGGAAGAAATCCTCATTTCTTTACAGCCTCTCTTTTAATCATTTCAGTTAACAAATTCATTTCATAACGGAATGCGATATCACATGGTCCTGAAAACACCGAAGACTTTCCCGAGGATCATGCACTGATCTACAATGATCGGTTCCATAGAGTCGTTCTCGGGCTGCAGCCGGAAATGCCCGTTCTCTTTGTAGAAAGTCTTCACGGTAGCGCCGTCCTCAATAAGAGCGACGACTATGTCTCCGTTTCTGGCGGTATTGCAGGAATTGACAAACACAAGATCGCCGTTAAAGATACCGGCATTGATCATGGATTCTCCCCGTACTCTCAAGGCAAAGGAGTCACCGGGGGGGAGAATATCCGCGGGAACGGGAAAATAATTCTCAATATTTTCCTGCGCGAGGATGGGCTGTCCTGCGGCTACATTTCCAACTACCGGCAGGGATGCCATCTCTGTACGTACCATCTGAAAACTGTCATCACAGATCTCTATTGCTCTCGGTTTGGTGGGATCTCTGCGAATAAATCCATTCCTCTCAAGGGTCGAAAGGTGAGAATGCACAGAAGAAGTGGACTTGAGTCCGACTTTCTCACAGATCTCCCGCACTGTGGGAGGATATCCCTTGGACAGGATCTCATCCTTGAGATAATCCAGAATTTCCTGCTGCTTCTTGGAAATCTTAGCGGGCATTGGTATGACCTCCTGCTTTCTATAGTATTAAATGATAATAGGCTTAATCTGTTTTGATTATACAATCAAAATCTTAAAAAAGCAAACATATATTCAGAATATTTGTTCGATTTTTCTTGACAGCAGAATGAATGTTCGATAGAATAAAGGCATGCAAACATAGGTTCGTTGTAATAGCATACGAAAGAGGAGATAGACAATGAGTAAGTCATATTCGGGAATTAACGTTATCGCATGCGTACAGGGGAATACAGCAAGATCTTTCGATTCTGTGAGATATTATGAGAAATCCGTTAAGGAGAATAAGACTTGTGCAGTATACAATTTCAGTGGAGAAACAGCCGGAACATCCTGCATTGATGAAAGGGGGACGGCGAGAAGAAGAGCGCTATCCAGAAGGAAAGCGGCCAGAGCGAGAGCCAGAAAGGTACGCATCCTGCGCTCGGCCCTTGCTGCCTTCATTCTTGTCAGTGTAGTGTTCGGTATAGGAGGCATCGCTTCAAGAGCGAAGAGTAAAGAGATTCCGGAAGCTTACAAGTATTACGACACGATCACAGTGGCCTATGAGGAGAATCTTTTGGATATTGTGCAGCGGTATGATGACAGGAATTATTACAAGACACAGAATGATTATCTGGAGGAACTCTGCAGGATCAATAATCTGGACTATGACAAATCATCTTATCCTGTTGTCACCCCGGGAACACATCTTGTTGTGCCCTATTATTCTACAGAATTGAAATAAGCATTCATTAACTATCAGAATCTGCAGATTTGAAGGCTGCCTGGTCAATACATGACCGGGCAGCCTTAGTGATTATACAAACATATTTCAGGATATTCTGTTATACTTGTGTCGTCCGTTCTGATAATAAAGGAGAAAATATGATAATTGATCTGATCACCGGTTTTTTAGGCGCCGGTAAGACAACATTTATTCGTTCTTACGCGAAGTATCTGATGAAAAAGGGCAATAGAATATGCATTCTTGAGAATGATTACGGCGCAGTGAATGTAGACGTTATGTTTTTGCAGGATCTTCTCGGTGAACAATGCGAATTGGAAATGGTCATTGGAGGAGACGGATATGAAGCACACAGAAGGAGATTTAAGACTAAGCTGATCTCTATGGCTATGATGGGATACGACAGAGTTCTCGTGGAACCTTCAGGCGTTTTCGATGTGGACGAGTTTTTTGATGTGCTCAGAGAAGATCCTCTTGACCGCTGGTACACTCCCGGAAATGTGATATCTATTGTGAGTGCGAGGCAGGAAAAGCTTCTCTCTGCCGAAGCCAGATATCTTTTAGCTTCACAGGTTGCAAATGCGGGATGTGTCGTTCTGAGCAGAACTCAGGAAGTTACCGAGCGGGAGATCCGTAATACGGTCAGCCTCTTAAATGAAGTTATGAACGAGTATCATTGCAGCAGGAGATTTGACGATGATGTAGTATCGGGAAACTGGGAGCAATTTGATGAAAGCGATTACAGGAAGATCGGCAGCTGCGGCTATCGGCTTGAAGATCATGTAAAATATCAGGTTGAACAGGATAACGGGTACCGTTCGCTGTTTTATTTTTATGTAAAAATGCAGGAACCGGAAATCCGGGCGGCTGCTGAGCACATCTTCAGCGATCCTGCATTTGGAAATGTGCACAGGATCAAAGGCTTTGTTGAGAATATGGCAGGGAACTGGCTCAGGATCAACGCTGTTCCCGGACAAATAGAAATTGAAGAGAGAGACAGGGGACAAAATGCTCTTATAATTATAGGAGAGAGCCTGAACAGAGAACTGATCGATAAATGCTTCGCACAGCGGGCAAAATATCACGGTGAACTCTAAACAAGCTCTCGCCAAACAAAAAATCAGGAGAAAAAGAAAAACTGCCCGGCAGCCTCAGGCTGCAGGGCGTTTTTTTCTTTTACGGATTCGATGTCCGAAAACTCTTTTTTCATTCTGGCTGAACGGATCATGTCCATCAGTTGTTCGCATCTGAACTCAATGTATGCGTCCTGATCCATCCGACCTCTGATCTCTATATCTATAATACGTGTGAACTCGGTCATATTCAGCCGGTGGTCACGCAGGAAGATTTCCCATTCTGTACGTCCGTCGTGACCTTTGCGGATGGAAACTTCGACATCGTTTCTGTCTGCATAGTTCATAACATCAAACATATAATTCTTTTTTCCTCTCACTTTCTGGATTTGAGCGGATCACTCCGCTGTTGTGTTTACAATGCGGATTCTATCTGAACTTCAGAAAAATTAAAACGGGGTAATTTGACCGGGTTTAGGTCTTTTCCGTATATTATCAGGCGGGTCAATGCTTGAGAATATCAAATGTTTCGATAAATAATCAATTTAATACGAAAGGATTAATATATCAAAATATTTATTACAAAAATATTAAAAAATACTTGCATTTTATATCACAATGTTGTAACATAACAATTGCCAAACAACTTTGTGATGATATTTGTGAGAGAGCGTATGCGTTGTTCACTCCTTATATTGTCGCGTGTAACTATTAAGTCGATCAAATTATAAGGAGAAAAAAGATGAAACGTGTACGTCTGTTTGCAATGCTTCTTACATCTGCATTATTTATGTCCTCGATTCCTGTGACGAGCGTAAGCGCGGCGCAGAAGGTATCGGATACGGAGAGTATTATTGTAAAAGAAGAGGCTCAGGGAGCTGCGGCAGCTACCGGACAGCTTGGCTGGGTGAAAAAAGGCAATGACTGGTATTATGTAACTGAAAAGGGCAACCATACCGGCTGGGCCAAGATCAATGGTAAGTTTTACTTCTTCAATAAAGACGGTGCAATGCAAACCGGTTTTATTAAAGATAATGGCAAATGGTATTTCTGTACCGGCGCCGGTTATATGAAAGTCGGCTGGCAGAAGATCCAGGGAACATGGTACTATTTTGACCTGGCAAGCGGAGCAATGAAGACAGGCTGGGTGAAGACTGACGGACACTGGTACTACCTGGATCCGAGCGGCGCCATGGCACACGGGTGGAGAAAAGTTGACAGTAAATGGTACTATCTGGGCAATGGCGGAGCGATGTACACCGGACCTCACGTCTATAAGATAGATGGCGTTTATTATTTCTTTGAGAGCTCAGGAGCTCTTACAACCAAGACGGGATTACAGGTTTCCGATAAAGGGAACACTTTCTATACGAATAGTAACGGTACTGTTGTGACCAACAAGGAGATTGACGGCAAGGTCATAAATGGAGAAGGCATTGCTGTAAATAAAGTCAATGACGTAATGGACCAGAAGGCACAGTGGTACGATAGCGATACACAGTATCTTGTTCTCGCCAATCTGTCTGAGCATGCGCTCAGAATTTATCAGGGCAAGAAAGGTGAATGGACAAGGATCAAGGGGGATTGGGAGTTTTCGTGCGGTGCTCCCGCAACAAGAACCCCTTGCGGGCAGTTCGAACTATGCTGGAAGAATCAGTCTGATTACGGATGGAAGAGGTTCGAAAAATGTAAGGCTGCTTATGTTTACTGGACCACTGCCGGATTTATGCTTCACACAATCCTTTATGATAAGTATAGTGAAGGGAATCCGGAGTACGCAGACATCGCAGATGACAGACTTGGAATGAATATTTCCATGAGCTGCATCCGCCTTGCGCTCGAACACGCACGCTGGATTTACACAAACATACCACATGGTACCAAGTTGGTTGTTTATGAGTGAGAAATCACAAAGTTGAAAAGGCAGAAAAAGACTTCGGCGACGGCCGGAGTCTTTTTCATTTAAAATTAATGCTTTTTCTGCCGGTAATGGTATACTTATCTCTGTCCGACCAGGGCAAAAACAAATGATCGCGGAGGAAACTGTTAATGCGTTTTGTAATACAATGTGTGGATAATGCAGAAGTTGAGATTGATGGCGGAATTGTGGGAAAGATTGGCAAAGGCTATCTGGTACTTGCAGGAATCTGCGAAAAGGATACGCGTGCTACTGCCGACCGTATGGTGGAAAAGATGCTCAAGCTTCGGATCTTTGAGGACGAAAACGGAAAAACAAACCTTAACCTCGCTGCAGTCGGTGGAGAGATCCTGCTTGTCTCTCAATTTACGCTGTACGCAGACTGCCGCAAGGGAAACCGTCCTTCCTTTATTAAGGCCGGTTCGCCCCAGCATGCGGAAGAACTCTATAATTATCTGATCGAAAAGTGTGAGCAATTGACAGGAAGAAAACCTCAGACCGGAGAATTTGGCGCTCTCATGAAAGTGCGTCTGACAAACAACGGACCTTTTACTATATTGATGGATTCGGAAGAACTGGGGTATTAAAGAGGAAAAAGATCTATGAAATATGATTTTGAGTCAATAATGAACAGACATGGAAAGGACGCTATAGCTGTAGATGCCCTGGGCACCGGAAGCCGGTCTTTTATTCCGGATAAGCCGGAGGAAGGGTATGATGTCATTCCTATGTGGGTTGCGGATATGAACTTTCCGACATGCCCCTCGATCCCGAAGGCAATGATCGAAAGAGCAGAGCATCCGGCCTATGGATATTTTGACATAAGAAAAGAATACTACGATGAGATCATTAAATGGCATGAAGTAAGAAACGGTGTGACAGGCCTGACGGCAGATTGCATTGGATATGAAAATGGAGTGCTTGGCGGTGTGCTCTCGGCTCTGGGAGTATTCTGCTCCAAAGGAGATAATGTCCTCCTGCATTCACCCACATACATCGGGTTTACGAACAGCTTAAAGAACAGCGGGTATAATATCGTTCACTCCCCTCTCAAAAAGGATGCACAGGGTATCTGGCGCATGGATTTTGAAGATATGGAGGAAAAGATCAAAAGCCGCCGCATTCACGCGGCGATATTCTGTTCGCCCCATAATCCCTGCGGCAGAGTGTGGAGCAGGGGAGAGATACTTGAGTTCACCGAGCTGTGCCGGAAATACGATGTAAAGATCATCTCAGATGAGATATGGTCCGATATGATCCTTTTCGGAAACAGGCATATTCCCACTCAGTCGGTGTCTGAAGACGCGAGAAACAGAACTGTTGCGCTCTATGCTCCTTCAAAGACTTTCAATCTCGCCGGACTCGTTGGCTCTTATCATATTATTTATAATAAGACAATACGCGACCGAGTCCTCAAAGAGAGTTCGATGTCCCATTACAATAATATGAATGTACTTTCAATGTACGCGCTGATCGGCGCCTATTCTCCGGAAGGGTATGCCTGGGTCGACGAATTATTAAAAGTGCTGGGTCAAAATATCGACTATGCCTGCGGTTATATTGCTAATTTTCTTCCGGATGTGGAAGTTACAAGGCCGGAAGGCACATATATGCTGTTTGCTGATTGCTCGAAGTATTGCGAGAGGACAGGAAAAAGTCTGGATGATGTGCTCAGTGCTGCATGGAGAGTCGGCGTCGCGATACAGGATGGACGCCCGTTCCACGGAGAATGCCATACACGGATCAATCTGGCGCTTCCGTTTTCAAGAGTAAAAGAAGCATTTGATAGACTTGCGGCCTATGTGTTTGTCGACTGACGTCATAATCGTTCAGATTTGTTTGAACGTAAGTCGGTATTGTGAATACAATAATCAATCATTTCGCCATAAATAAACTAATATTTGATTTTTGAAAATAATACTTGAAAAGGGTGTTTGGGAGTGGTAATATAGCATTCGCCGTTGAAAGAGAGGCGGGCACAAAAGAGTTTTCGAGCCTGACGGCTCAAGAAAAACTTAAAAAAGTGCTTGACAATCGAAACGGCGTGATATATGATATTAGAGTTGCCGCTGAAAAGGGGCAGCACGGACAGCCTGTCAGACAGGCGTCCGAAAAACCATCACAATCGAATATATGACAACTTAACAGAAATGCAACCCTGAATATATTCCTAAAAAGAAGA
>CACZJD010000015.1 GCA_902781325.1 uncultured Lachnospiraceae bacterium | reverse complement strand
ATTCCGGCGGTATCCTTTTACCATCAGATGAACAAAAACTACTGAAAACGTTTAATATGGAGGTTTGATCATGAAATTCATCCGTTTTATCAAAGAAACTAAATTCGTTGTAACAAGAAATGACAAGACCATCATCGAAATGCCCACCCTCGTGTTCGCGCTGCTGATGCTGTTCTTCTGGCAGGCTCTCGTCCCGGTGCTGCTCATCGCCCTCTTCTTCGATGTCGGCTACTTCTTTGTGGGCGATTTCTCCAAAGAAGACCACAGCTCCGCAGGTACCGAGTGACCCCTCCAAGCTGCTAAGAAAACCACGGCTCCAAAGGTTCAGAATAAACCCGCCTTAACATAAAAAATCGGCCCGGCAATCACGCCGGACCGATTTTTCGCATTTAATCTGCGAATTATCGTACAAAATCAGGTTTTGGGGCAAATGTTAAGAATAAAGGGTTCTCACAAACGCATATAGACTCCCAAAAAGCGAACGGAATGTCATTTTTTTGCTCATCTCGCCGAAACATATTTCGTTGGATCGGCATGCTCAGTGATCTGACCTTGAAATCTCCGG
Organism: uncultured Lachnospiraceae bacterium; assembly: GCA_902781325.1. GTDB lineage: Bacteria > Bacillota > Clostridia > Lachnospirales > Lachnospiraceae > CAG-791. Next base: position 30,661 of record CACZJD010000015.1, on the reverse strand, counting down.
GACTTCCGGAACCGGCGGTTGGCTCTCCTGCCGCTTATTATTCCGGCATTATACATTTGCTTCTCTTCCCTGCATCAGGCAGGTGACAATAATGCAGGCCATGGACAGCACTCCCATGATCATCAGTAACGGATTCCCGGTAAAGCCGGCGCGCCGGGACAGGAAAAACGCGATTCCCATCACGGCTGTGTCCATAATACAGATCGCGAGCGCCCACTTATTGGAGACCAGTCCGGTCATCCTCAGCGGACCGCTTTTGCGAAGCTGCAGGGTGACCCACGCACCGAGGCCGAAATCGCTCGACGTCAGCACGATGAGAACAGGGAAGCCCAGCGCCATAGTGAAGATAAAATTGTTGATGAATATGCCTGTTACAATTCCCTCATACAGCTGCCCGAAGACCACCTCCAGCGCGAATCCCAGAAACAGCGCGCAGGACAGGCAGCCGAGCACCGCCGACCACACGAACAGCCCGATCTTCTTCCAGCTGTGCACGTCGACCACATCGCCGGCGAGCGCCCTCCAGATCTTATAGGGTATATAGGCGACCAGGAAATTCGCGATAAATCCCAGAACCACTGTGCCCTGCAAAGTCCCTATACGGACCATATCTCCCAGCAGGTTTCCCAAAGCGCAGCCGAGCGCGCCGACCGGCCCGAAGACCATTCCCACCGGCGCCGGGATCGCGTTGACCGGCCGTATCTGCGAGTAGCCTCCCGCGAAAGTCATAACGTTTATGGAAGCGGACAGGACAGCGAACATCACCGCGACCAGGATAAAAATATTCTTCGGCTGCGGCATGAAAGGAAGCCTCGCCTCCGCCTCTTTGTCCCGGGCCTGAGCGGCTTCAATTCCTTCCAGTACTCTGACTGTAGTCTCAAAGCCCATCTCCTCCCCGATTCTCTCGTCTTTCTCCGCGTGCTCCCTTAGGCGCGCTTCTATATCTTCATCCCGGAACCGCTTCTTTCCGGACAGGAAATTCGTGCCCGCTACGATCGCGCCAAGGGTGATTATGATCGCGCCCGTCACTGTTTTGGCAGAGAACCGCTCAACGCCGCCCATCGATTCCGGCAGGAGCACCGCTGCCACCAGCGTCACGACAGGCTCCGTAGAAGCCACGATCGTAACACTCACAGCGTCCGCGTACTTGTCCGCGTGCATCAGCATCAGGTAGGCGTAGCACTTGGAGAAAAACGCGATCAGGAAGATATAGGACAGCGTCACCTGCGACCACTCGATCGTGAAGAGCGAGCCCGGGTCCGTAACCATCCACAGCGCGAAGCCGAAGACCGCCGACACGAGCATCTGCAGAACCGTCAGCAGTGACGGATCCGTCTCCTTCGTGTACTCTGTGGCGAGCACCGTGTACATCGACATGGCAGCCGCCGAGCCCAAAATATACAAAGCCCCGGCCAGTCCTGCGCCGCCCATATTTCCCCAGTTCGACGTCAGGATTCCGATCAAAATGATGAAAATCCCGATCAGGTTGTTGCGGGACGGGTACTGCTTCCTGAAGATCAGGATGATCGGCACAATGATGATACCCATCGAAGCGTATACGCTCGCCGACGAGGCGGGAATCCGGTCCAATCCCAGTTTCTCGAACATATTGCTCAGAGTGATCAGCGCGCCCAGGATCAGGCCCTGCCTTAGCGACACGCTGTTCAGGAGCCGGAACTTGCGGCGCATCACCAGCGCCAGAATGATGCCGGCCACGCCGGACGTCAGCGCCAGATACGCGTAGACCGAGAAGCTCTGCGGGATGTCCTTGATGAAGATATATGAGGAGGACCAGCACAGCGTGATTGAAAACAGTATGAAAATAGATTCTTTCTTAGTCATTGTTGTCTCTGATTTCTACGGCCGTCATACAGCCGCGGCAAGCGCTAAGGTCCGTTCAATCTTTGTCTTCAGCTTCCAGCCTGTAATAAGCAGTTCCCTCCAATCTGACAACTTCCTTCTCATAGGCCAGATAAAGTTCATTCCAGTCTCCATAGGCCGCATCATTCCGATGGTCTTCGAGATCATATTTTCCGGCAAGGTAACGGCCGAGGTAAGCCGTCATCTTATTTGTTCCCGTCAGGTTCAGATGGTCTCCCTCATCAAAAGTATCCTTGCTCCAATCGATCCCGATCTGCTCCAGATCCGCGTCTCCATCCAGATAATCCACGCCTTTTTCTTTAGCGAACTGTATGATCCCGTTGTGGCTTGAAGAGTCATAACAGAGCGGAGATGGATCACTGTACAATACGAGCTGTATGTGGTTCTCGTCGCACAGCTTTTTTACTCTGTCAAAATAGAGAGCCCCTTCCCCGGCAATCTCTCTCACGCGCGTATCATCGGGATTGTAATATTCCCCTCCTGTATACGGCTCTATCACTTCATTGATGACATAACCCTTAAAACTGGGCCTTGGGACAAAGCCGTCTATCTTTTTTCTCCAGGCACTGTGGTATTTGATAAAAGGATGATGGTATTTGAGAACCTCGGCAAGGAGAGCCGAAGCTCCGTCAACAAGATCTTTGCTGCCTTTGGGGATATTGTTTGCCTCCCATAAGATGACCTTGATCGGATATCGCCTGAGCGCCTTTTTAACCACATAATAGGTCTCTACCGGCATCTGCATTGCACTACATGCGTTATAGGCAGTGATCCCTGTGTTCTTATATAATTCCATCGGGTTGGCGCTGCACATTCCCAGACTGTTCCCCACAAACAGTACGTCGATTTCATCAGGCTCCTCCGTTTCAAGCTTCGCGACGATCAAGTCCCTGTTAGAGATCAATCCTTTTCTGAGCAAGAAAGCTTCACCGTGACAGAAATCAAACAGTGACAGCAGAATCATAAAAACACACAAAAAACAGACTATTGATGTAAAACGTCTCAAAGTTGTCCCCTTAACCAGTTTAAATAATATCCTTATTGGGATTAATGATCGCAGAAAAATCCCTTTCTCCCGAATTACAGCACATTATACTATAGCACAGATCCGCGTCAAAATACAGCCATTCCTCAAGCGGCGGGCAGGATCAGGAAACTGTCGTCCTGCCAGAGATGCCCGATCTTCCGGTGATCAGTGATGGCAATGAAATCATAGCCGGCCTCCCGATATATATTGATGGCCTCCACAGGATCCAGGACTCCGTCAGACAGCGTCGTGTGCATGTGGAGGTTTCCTTTGTACCAATTTCCTCTGTTCTCCAGTATTCTCATATGTTCACCATGTTCAGATTATCAATGAACTCATTCTGCTGCTATTTGATGACTCAGATACTCTCATTATGTCGAACAATAATATTCCCGTCAAATAAATTCAAAAAAAACAGCGCCTGCTCCGCAACCTGCACTTCAAATAAAACAGCACAGACTTCCCTGATTTCTGCTACAATAAAGACCGTATTCAGTTGATTACCAGTACCGGGAGATATAATGACCACCGCAAGCAGAAGCATCATTCGAAATACCTTTTATATACAGCTGACCGCCTTCATCCTGCTCTCGCTCTCTTCGTCCGTGGGCTCCATGATCGACGGCGTCGTGATCGGCCAATTCCTCGGCGTGGATTCCATCGCCGCTTTTGGAATCATCAATCCGCTCATGATCGCCTTCTCTATCATCGGCGCAGTGGTCGCCGCAGGCGCCCGCAACCGGTTCACAAGACTCCTCGGCGCCGGCAAAACAGAGCAGGCCCGGAAGGTCTTCTCTCTGGCCTGCACTCTTTCCGCAGGATTTGCCGCAGCGCTCATGCTTTTCCTCATCATCTTTTCCGGACAGGTCACAAGCGTCCTGGGCGCTTCCGGGAACAATGCTGAACTTCTTCCCCTGGCCAGAGGGTACCTGGTCGGGATCTCCTTTGGCCTGCCTGCTATGAACCTGGTCCGGGTTCTCAACGGCTTCATGCCCCTCGACAATGATCGGAACCTCCCCGTCATCAGCTCCATTGCCCTTACCATCTCAGATATCGTGATGGACCTGGCGGCAGTCCTGATCTTTCACGGAGGTACCTTTGAGATGGGCGTCGCCACCAGCGTCAGCTACTATGTCGCGCTAGCCGTCCTGCTCACCCACTTCCGCAAAAAGGAGGCTTTTCTCCGTTTTACATTCAGCGGCCTTCCCTGGAAGGAAACCGGCGAGATCCTGGGCAAAGGAATGCCCTCCGGCGTCTGCCGCCTGGGAAACACCGTCCGCTGCATCTTCATGAACAGAATGCTGGCTATCATCGCATCTTCCGCGGCTATTGCCGCCTACTCGGTGCACAGGCAGGCGGATTCCTTCTTCAATCCTGTCACCATAGGAATGGCTGATACCGTGGCACTTCTGGCAGGTATTCTGGTGGGTGAAGAAGACCGCCCTATGATGAAGCGCCTGCTCTTTACTTCCGTGCAGGCCACCATCGTCATAACCGCGGGAATTGCTGCGCTGATCTGGATTTTGGCACCTCAGTTTGCCTCCCTGTACATCAAAGGAAACCCGGAAGCACTCCGCCTGGCCGTCACCGCGGTGCGCTGCTACGCCATCGGAATGCCCATCAACGGCCTCAATCTGATCTATCTCAACTACTTCCAGGGAATTGGAAAAAGCAGGCTGGCATCCATTTCGGGATTCATCTGTGAGTCCGGCTTTCTGATCCTCTCCGCTGCGGCTATGATGCCGGCCTACGGAGCCGACGCCGTCTGGCTGGCCTACCCCATTTCCCAGTTTCTCGTGATGTGCTATTACGGCATCGTGGTGGCTGTCGAGAGCCGCCGGATCAATATCCACCGGGAAGGCCTGTGGAACCGGGTCCTCCTGCTCCCTGACACCTTCGACGTGCTCGATCAGGACAAACTCGATGTAACGGTCACCAGGATGGACGATGTAATGAACCTGACAGACACGGTGTGGAGGTTCTGCGACGAGCACGGCTGCGACAGCACCCGCAGAAACCACCTCGCCCTGAGCGTGGAAGAACTGGCGGGCAACATGATCCAGCACGGCTTCACCGACGGCAAGCCCCACTGCATCGAAGTGCGCGTCCTCAAAAAAGGCGACCGCTACTACGTCCGCTTCCGAAACGACTGCCTGATCTTCGACCCGCTCAAGCAGCTCCGGCTCCTCTCCGACGAAGACCCCACCTACCACATCGGCCTTCGCATGATCGCCAACCTGGCGCGAGAAATCCAGTACACCTGCGTACTGAAATTGAATAATATTTTGGTCAAGATATAGTAAATGTGGTCAGCCCCCTTACTTGCGCCCTTCCGCCCTTCCGCGCCGGTGGGCACCGTGGTCGGTCTCTTCCGTTTAAATGCATAAAAACTGAATAATCTCCCGCAAATATGCAGTATTTTTACGGCATATACCCATCTTGTTTTAGTCTTTATTCTTAATATTTGATTTAGGAAAGGATCCGTATGCATGCGTATGCATTTTTTATGCATGGAGCCAGCGCACAAACAAGCCGGCGTGCGATCAAGCCGGCGCACAAACCAGTCAGCGCACAAACAAGCCGACCGCAGTCAAATACGCTGCAGCCGGCTTGTCACATTGATCAAATAGATCATTCTTTTCCTTAATCGTTTAATAATACGAATCTTCGTTCAAAATCGCGTTTCCGGTCAAATGTTAAGAATAAAGGGTTCTCACACACGCATATAAGCCCCAAATAAGCGCACGGAATATCATATTTTGGAGCATCTGGAAGCGAAAAATGTCAACTCTTTTAAGTTATTGCCGCGCGCAAAGTCAGCTCCGCTTAAAGTTATTGCCGCCCAAGCTGACCCACGAAGACAAACTCCGAAGGTCACTTCAACCACCCAAACAATCTTTCCAGAAGCCCTTTCTTCCCTTCCCGCTTACTCCTATTATCCGGAGCAAACAGTTCGGGGCGCGCTATCTTGCCGAGCTCCCTCTGGTACTCGTCTGTCTGCGTCATCTTTCCATAAGACGGCCTGAGGAAAGACCGGCGCTCATCCGCCGAATATCTGTAATCGATCACCCAGAGATTACCGCCGGCGTCGAGAAAAGCCGTGCCGTTTCCATTAAACAGAATTCTCCCGTTCGTTGAAATGGCCGACGCTCCGGAAACTCTTTCACAAGGCGAAATCCGCATAGATTTGACCGGCCTTTCGTACACAATGCCCCTTCTCGGATCCGTATCCTGAACCTCAATAAGATAGTCGTCATCCGATCGCGGCAGGAACAGCGCAAGAGATCCGTCATTGCCGACCGCCACAAACCCGCTGCCGTCCGGCGTAAAGGAAGACGCCTCGAATTTGCCTTCTCCGTTAATCCCGGAGCTAATCCCGGCGCTTGTCCCGGAGCCTACCCCGGAACTTATCCCGGAGCTCCGCACCGCAAACCCTGCCGTATCGGGGAAGAACACAATGGCAGACACCAAGGCCATCCCCTCGTCATTGACATCCAATCCCGTCAGTCCGTACGCCTCGGCGCTATACACTATTTCGCGATCCTCCGGCAGGCCTTTGGTTCGTATGACCGTCACTCCCTGTCCCATGACCTCGCTTCCGCTGGAGTAAGATGATATCCCGACTCTGGCAAAATATCGCCCATCCGCCGAAAAGCATCCGAACGCCATAGATTCCGACTCAGCTTCCGCTATCCGATACTCGTCACCGCTTCCAACCAGAACACAGTGATGCCCCGTAAAAATAAGGATTCTTTCTCCGTCTGTTGCCGCATGCATCTGATCAGGCTCTGCATGAACAGGAACCACAACTCTCTCAGAACCGCCGTCCGTCAGGTGGATCTTAAGAACGGTAAAGCTCTCCTGCGTGACATCCTCAAACGCCGCGGCGAGAGAACCATCCCTGCTGACACATGCAAACGTAGAATTGTCCGCCGCAGGATAGACAGCCCGGATCTCTCCGGTCTCCCAATCAACAAGACGGTATTCCACCCGGCGATCGCCTTCCGGCTGCGGGAAATCTTCCGCCCGCTGACTGTCTTCCGGCCGCCGAGCGACTTCTGCCCCGCAATAAGTAATCACTCTCCCGTTCCCGGCCAGCCCAACAGCCTTTCCCCCACAATCCGGTTCATACGCGGAAACCACCTTCTGAATATACCGGATCCCGGTGATATCCCTGCCCTTTCCGGCGATCTGACTGAGCTTTCGGAGTTCACTGTTTTGTTCGAATCCCTTCATTTCGTAGCCCGCTTCCAACAGTCGGAAGCAGACCGAAATGTTCCCGGCATCCAATGCGTCGCGTGCGTCACCGAGCAGCTTGCGGAAAGCTTTCTCCGCTTCCAGGCGCTCAGAGAAGCTCTGGATCCTGGAAAGGCTCCATGTGCACGGTTCTCCCGCAGCCGGTATCCTGTATGTTTCATAGATGTACTCCGGGTGATAGCCATGAATGGACTGATCATAGACCTTGTTCTTGACATGCAGCGTAAAAGCATCCGCGCTTCCGGCGAACACAACGACCTTTTCCCACTCCCGGAACCGGTCCTCATGCCAGTCAGCGACGCACCGGTGCAGCTCTGTATCATAAATCCTGATATGACTGTCTTCAAATGTGATGACATGTTTCCCGTCCGGAGTGACATCGCCTCTCCCGTTGGCAGAGCTGCTGCCCGCGGCGATCATTTCCACCGCAAGCGTTCCCGTATCCAACGACAGGATCGCCTTCTTTGCCAAAATATAGACTTTACCATTCTTCAGAATTGTATGTTCGGTGGCCGGGATTGGAATATTTGCCAGTTCCTTCAGTTGCCCGTCCAGCACGATGATACTGTCGAAGCCGATGAAAAAGAGCTTTCCGGCACTCCAATACACATTGTCGATTTCATCGGAAATCTCAATTTCTGTTCTCCGGGTTTCAACTCCTTCCACCAACTGCGCAAGATTTCCGTAATACTCGACGCGATAGCGATACTTCTCGCCTCCGCTTTCTTTTGTCAGGACGATGATCTGCGAATCATCCGTCTCTACGATATGCTTGTTCCAGTATGCGCCTTCCTCATGAATCGTGTGATACGGCCCACCAACGCCAAAGTGATAGAACTGCACTCCCTCATTTGTAAAAACAAGCACCGAATCATCGATCACGCTGAAGCAGGTCGAAGCGCCCCCGGTCTCCGTCTGCATGATCTCGCTGTCTGCGATCCCGTTCTCATCGCAGGAAAAGACCGAAAAAAGATTATTGGGATCCGACCAGTCCCTGGCTCTGAGCACGCCGAGATAGTTTCCATGTTTTGCCGCTCTTACGTCGAACGCCATGGGCTTCGTAAGAGACTTCAAGTTGTAAGTGGACACAGACGTATCCGTTGTGACCCGGCACAAGCCGTCTTCGTACCCGCGCTCCCGCTTGATCTCCGAAATGCTGTCATCCCTGTCCCCGAGATGCTCCGTCAAAAAATCGACGCACTCCGCATCCGTGATCTCTCCGCTCCGCCAGCGCAGCAGCGCATAATTGAACACAGGATCGCGGGCGTTGTTCTGCCTGTGCACCGCTTCCTCGAGAAGCTGCTCCGCGTGCTCAGGAAGGCCCAGGTCCAAATAGCTAAGCGCATAGTTGTTGAGTGAGTCCGATGTGGCGTCGGCGGAGGAAGCTCGGTCATCCGGACACTCCATGCCGGTCACTTCCCGGTAAACCTTGAGCAGCACCTGTTCCACTTCGCCAAATGAAAAATCGTCGATCGCATTATCGCCTGCCGGATGCCGCAGCCACGCCACGAGCGCCTCCGCCAGAGTCGCCGGGCAGGATACCCGACAGTTTCCCAGAATCTCTGCCGCTCTCCCCCCGGCTTCCGCGCCGGTTTTCCATGAGCGGCCGCCCGCATACATTTCTATGACCGTCAGCGCGAAGGCGTACAGATCCATCCATCTTTCCGGCTCTTTGCCTTCCGCCTGTTCCCGCGGGCAGTATTCCAGAGTACACCCGAAAGAAAGCGGTTTATCGCCGTCGCGCAGCCGACTCTGCGCTTTGGCCAGGCCGAAGTCGGCGACCTTGGCGTCCCACTCTTTTGACAGCAGAATATTGCCCGGCTTCACATCCTGGTGAATCAGTCCCTGTTCGTGGGAATACTGAAGGCCTCTCGCGGTCTGAATGGCAATGCTCAGAATCCGCTCCTGCACCTCCTGCTCCAAGCCCTCGTAGAGCGAGCCGTCGCGGATCCGGTCCCTGAGGCTGCCGCCGTCCATCCACTCCGAGAAAATGGACGGAACGCCGCTGATATCGCGCACATAGTAGCAGCTGACAATGCCGGGGTGGAGGCCCAGATTGATCCAGTTCTCGCATTCCGCAATGAACTCTTCTTTGCTGTCGTCACTTCCCTCGGCAAAGTACCTCGGCTGCGGCCGCTTCATGGCCAGATCCACATCCCAGCCGTTATGATGCACCCGCCAGACACTGCCCATGCCGCCATGGATCGCTTCGGAAGTCACCTTGTATGTATTCAGGATCGGATCGCCATTGTGGATCTCCTCGTTGGAGATTGCATCCGGTCTCCTTCCCGATGCTGACCGGCTTAAGGCGTCCTCCATAGTCGCGCGGCGCATGGACCACGCTTCGTTCACGGATCCCTTGCTGATCTCATTGCTTAAGCTGTTTGACGATAATTCCATAATTACCTCCCCGGGTCACCAGACCTTTCACCTGCTTGGCAGCAGCCTTCCGCGCGACTGCTGCCTCCCGCGCGGCTGCTATCTCCCGTGCGGTGCGGCCGCGCGCCGCCCATAATGTATAAAATCTGCATATTCACTTGTAATTATACAGTATTTTGACGACGTATCCCCCTCTTGTTTTACCCTTTATTCTTTATATTCGCTTTTGGAGAGGATCTGTATGCATGAGTATGCAGTTTTTATGCATCCTGGGTAAGCAAAGGTGGACAGCCCCCGTACTGTACTGCTCCCTTACTGTACTTATAACAATTTAAACGAGATTTCGAGCAATTCCGCCGCCGCCTGCCGGTTTCTTACCCGGATCAGATTATCCCAGGCATCCTCTTTTCCCAACAGATTAATCCCGCCATGCCACACAATTTCATGATCTATGACTGCGTAATGCTCACTCTCATCTTCCGTCGTTCGAACGTAGATTCCATTGTTCTTCATTTCATCGATCAGTATATGTCGTTCGATTGTATTTTCATAACCTTCTGCATCAGGATCCAGTGTAATGACTGTAACAGATACACCCGCTTCCTGTCTCGCCTTAACCAGTTCCATAAATCGCTCTGCCTTCTTTCTGATAAGTCCCGGACTGGCAATCACGATTTCCACATTTGCCTCAATCAGATCCCGCTCAAAAACTTCTGTATAATCACGCCGATCATATATAACATTAATCTGTTCCTGTCGCTCCGACACTCTACCACATACCGGCGCTGATATTACTTTATATCCAAGTTTCTTGTAAGCAGCCAGCCTACTGCGATATTGTCTGTCAAAAAATCTTATGTGCGGATCCACATAATCAAAGACCATCACTTCCCTCTTGTTTTTATATGTACGGTTTAGTCGTCCCACATACTGTACGAGTCTTCCTTCAAACTTTATTGGAGAAGCAAGCATAAGTGTATCAAGGCGTGGGAAGTTAAAACCTTCTCCTATTTTTTGCCCTGTTGCAATAAGGACAAGTGTCTCCGAATCCGGTACAGATAGCATTTCCTTTATAATAAGCTGATTCTGCTTATCCGGTTGTCCCCCATATACCAAAAAGATGTGATCTGCCTTGTCCGCCAGCATTTTACTAAGCGTCTCCGCATGTCTCTTTAGTTTAGTGAGTACGACTGGCGTTCTGCCGCTGGCGATCGCCTGACAGACATCCCCGATAATCTGCTCATTCCTCACATCACTTTCAGCGATCAGGCTGTCTGCCTGATGTATATCCAATTTCTCACCGGTTATATTGGCTACCCTTGTAAACCGCGGAATAACAAACCGATCGAGCCCTTGCTCATCCGCCTGTTCCCTAGCCGTATATTTGTGCCTGACCGGCCCAAGAAGCATATAAATAATATCGTCCAGCCGATCACTGCGATTGGGCGTTGCAGACAATCCATAGATATATTTTGCTCGAATCCTCTGCATAAGGGCTTGCCCCTGAGCCGAGGCAATATGATGACACTCATCAATCAGAACCATGCCATAAGTATCAATATTCTCAAAAAAATCTCCCTTATGATAGGCGGATCCAATCAATGCAAAGTCAATAATCCCTGTCGTTTTATCCTGTCCAGCCTTCAATGTCCCGATGACACTGTCTCTCGTTTTTGCCCGACCGGTCTTCGTATAATAAACTGGTGGCTTTTCATCAATCTCCAGAAACTTCTCGAACTCACTGATCCATTGTGGAATCAAATCCGCCTTATCCAACAAAATTAGTGTATTGACTTTGCGCTCCGCAACCATATAGGCCGCAAGGACCGTCTTACCAAATGCCGTCGGCGCACTCAGAACACCATTTTCGAACCTCTCCAGCCGTGCAGCAGCAAACTCCTGCTTGTCCCGGAGTTCCCCTACAAACTTCACTCTGATCGGTTTGCCAAAAAATCGCTCATCTGCCACATCTAAACCGATTCCACTCTCACCCGCCTTTGCACTTATCGTCTCCAACAATCCTCGTGGAACTTTAATATATCCGTTATTCTCGCTCCACATCGAAATCGTCCGCAGATTATAATAATTGGATCTGCCATACCTCTTATTATCATAGAACTGCGGATTATCGATCGTCGCCATCCCCTTGATCTGATTCTGTAACCTCGGGAGAAGATTCAAAGTATCGACATATACACCGTCATCCAACACTAGATGTATCGTTCCCTCAATAACATCTTCCACCCTAAAGCGATCATCTTTCTGCCAGGGCCTGACCTGTCTGTTTTTATCAGCATATTTCGTCTGACCCTTCAGAGAATTGTTTTTCCCACCTTCATCTGCTAAACACACCACGCCTTCAAGTTCTTCTATATTCCAAGCCCGAAGTTTCTCCGTGATTTGCGCCTCAGTCAGTTTATTGACAGATCTGAGTTTCTTCCACTGGTCCGGATAAGCATTCCATGCCTCGTCCACAAAAGCGCTGTTTCCCTGCTTCAGCGCCTGCCCCTGCAAAGGCAGCGCTACCAAATTCCCCAACTTGCTAAGCACGTCCTGAGACGGGTACATCCGGTCGTAATATTTAAACGATGGCAGATTGATCGACGAAGCACCGCGGTCAAGCAATGCGTATCCGAATGTACGCGCAAGCACCGCTGGAACAGCGCTCCTAAAGAAAATCCAAATATGTGCGCCTCTCCCAGACCTTGATCGCTCTGTCAGGGCATCAATTCCGTTGATCTCACAGATCCTGCGAAGCGCGTCCACCTCGCTTTTCCACAGATCATTTTCATTGGCATCGTCGTTTTTGTAGGAATCCTTTTCATGATTATCAAAGTCAAAAACCAGAAAACGACACGTGTTATTGGGAAATAGCGGGTACACACCAATAACATCAGTACAATCTTCTTTCGCACCGCGCAAATGCTGCACAATCATCCATAGCTCCAACGGCTTCCATGACTTATACTGACAATCCTCATCGCAAAAAGCCTTCTCATCCCTCGCTTTCGGACAAAGCGAATTGTTCCACCTTGCTGCACATTGCGGAAAGTACCCTCCTTTTCTTCCGCGCTTTGCGAAAACATCCATCCTTCCCCAGAAATAACTGTAAAACTCTCTCGCCATATCCTCATTGGGGTAATAAGGCAGGATCCTTGCCCCCTGATCCTCGTCATATTCATCCGGAAGGAACTGGTCCTCCAGCACATTCCTGCTCTCAAAAGGAATACTATTTTCCTCTAGTATCGCCTTCAGCGCCTGATTCTCCTGCTGCAGATCACGAACTACTCTTCTTAGCGACTCAAGGTTGTGCTCATTAATACGCATACCCCCCTCCCGTTTGCATATAACTTAACATCAGTTTCATTTCAGATACTTTACAGTAAACGACCTTAAGTATTATATCACAGTAGTGGGGGCAGACTCCTAACTTGGGTTGCGATAAATAGCAAGCCGCAAAAAAGGGGCAGCCCTCTTACTTGACTGCCTTTCACCTCAGGCCTATAATACCTCTATGAATTGCAGGCATTTCGCGGCGACGTCTTCGCTGCATCCCTTTTCACGGCTTATGTTCTGTTCGAGCCGGTATTCACCGGAATAGTCCCTGCATTTGAGAATTTCATAACCTGCAGGGAAGCATGCCCGGATCCGCTCAGAGATAAAACCGCGTTTGTGCATACAGATGAGATCCTGAAGTTGATGTCTCTACTGACTGACGACGACAGATATGAACTTACACTTAATTCGGAAGGAGGCAAGCCCCTAAATATGTGTGAAATGCTAGACAGAGTGGAAGCCAGAGGCGTGGAAAAAGGCAGAGCCGAGGGAATGGCGAAAGGCGAAGACATGATCATCGCCCTGCTCAGAAAGCTCACGCCCGGAAGTGAAGATTATTATAAGGCCTTGAACGCTTCGTCTGAGGAACGTAAGGAATTGTATAAGAAATACAGAATCGCTTAGGGCAAAAAAGAGGCAAGCCGGCCGCAGTCAAATACGCTGCCGCCGGCTTGTCACATTGATCAAATAGATTATCCCTTCGCTTAATCGTTTAATAATACGAATCTTCGTTCAAAATAGCGTTTCCGGTCAAATGTTAAGAATAAAGGGTTCTCACACACGCATATAAGCCCCGAAAAAGCGAACGGAATATCATAAATTGCGACCTCACGGAGCGAAAAACGAAAACTCTTTTAAGCCATCTGCTCACCCCAGCACCTCCTCATACACCCTCATCACATTGCGCCAAAAGATCTTCTCAATCTCCCCCGAAGTAAATCCCGCCGCCGACAGCGCATCGGCAAGCCTCTGCATCTCACCTGCGCCGTTAATCTCCAATTGATCGTCAATCCCGTCAAAATCCGTCCCGAGTCCAATGGCATCACAACCGGCAACATCATAAATGTACCGCACGTGCTTGACCATATCATGGATGCGGCTCACGCCATTCCCATCCTCTGTCAGAAACGCTGCGCAGAAGTTAATTCCTGTCACGCCGCCATGTTCCGCGATCCCCCGCAGCATCTGATCCGTAAGATTCCGCGGATGACCAGTCACCGCCCGCGCATTGGAATGGCTTGCGATCACCGGCGTATGAGGCCCCACTGTGTCCAGAATCTCAAGAATCCCCGCGTCACCGAGATGGCTGACATCGATCAGCATTCCCAGCTCCTCCATTAGCTGCACAACATCTTGCCCCGCCTTTTTGAGTCCCCGCTCCGTCTCAGGAAAGACGTGGTACTCTCCGGTCTCCGCATCTTTGACCGCTCGATTTGGAAACGCCAGCTCATTCTCGAAATTCCATGTAAGCGTGGACTTTCTCACACCGAGGTCATAGAAGAATCGAACCATTTCAGGGCTTCCTTTGTAGACAGCGCCCTCTTCAATGGTTTTGACCGCTGACAGAAACCCCTCCTGATAGTTGCGGGCAATATCCGCCGCAGACAAAGCCGGACGGATCAAGTCCGCATTCGCTTCGAGCTCCCTGTCCATCGTATCCGACAGGGCTTTCGCGTACTCAGCCGGGTCCACGCCTCTCTCCTGCGTATAGGGCATATACGTGAACAGGGCAAAACATTGCGCCATATACCCCGCCTCTTTCATCCGCATCAGATCCAGATGCAGGTTATTCCTGCGGAGTCCGCCGGCTTCTCCCTTGCGCCGTAACTCGTAGATTTTGGAAATTGTGTCGCAGTGCATATCAATAATTGGCATCATATTTCACCTCGCAGACTATTGAGAGTTCCTGGCGCTGGCCTCCTCGCAGACTATTTAGAACTCCTGGAGCGGGTCTTCCCGCAGAACTATTCAGAGTTCTCAGAGCGGGCCTTCCTGTCCGGCCTCCTATCACTCTTCATAAAGTACTCATGGTAAGCAAAACTGACGATCGCCGCCACCGGTATGGCAAGCGCGCTCGAGAACAGCTTTGGCTTGAGGATATAGGCGTCCACGCTCTGCAGGAGCAGTCAATGTAAAGGGGTCTGTGTCGATGGTGTCTCGCTCGAAGTCGAGCCATCCATCAATGAAGACTTCCTTCGGGTTCTGATTAGGGCGGTGCACTATGTTTAGAGACGCTGATCTCCGTTCGTTCGCCGGCATTTACATAGTCTGCGGCAGGACAGATCTCAGATATGGCATCGATTCCCTGGCCGCGATCATTGAGCCTTCTTTCACGGATCCCTTGCTGATCTCATTCTGGGTCTGACCCCTTACGAAGCAATGCTCTGCACTGAAGCAGGTAATAATCAGACTTTTGCTACTTGTAGTAATATGTTAATCATTGAAAACAGCAGCAACACATTTGCTATTACACTGATTTTTGTCTCATCTTCTTTATTGATATATCCTAGTTTTATACTATTTGAATAAGTACAGCATGCGACTCCCATTATGCAAAACACCATTACCGCAAAGGTTCTGGGACCGGAAGCATATATGGTCGGCGAGAATCCCATAACTACTCTCGAAGCTCCCCCTGTGCATATTAGTACAAAGCTGACTATAAGCATCCTTATACTATCTTGTAATAAAACAACAACCATGCACAGTAGCATTATCATTGCCGCCCAAATCATATACTTGCTAAATGCACTTAGATTTCCTCTGTTAGCAACTGTGACTAGCCCATTTTTCTCAATAGAATCTGTCAGGTCTTTAATATTGGGATACATTGTAACCGTTATAGATCTTAATGGACCAAGTAAGATTACAAGCAGTGTGGGAACCCCCGCTATTGATAAGAAAGAAAGCCTTTTATATTTCTTCCAAATAATAAAAGTAAACAGACAACAGATAGCTATCATGAAAATATGAGAACCGAATAATAGCCATTGCATTGTAGTCGAATATCCAAGATCAACCTTATCGATTTTATTTAACATGTCCCAGCTTTTATACCAGTTTATTATTTCGTCCTTTTTTCTTATGAAATTTCCCGGACTTAGAATCGTCATTAAGCAGCTGGCAAATGATAGAATCAATTGTATCCATAAATAAACGTACTTTTTCTTTATTACAGCAAAATACACAACGGCAGCTGTGTAACTCCCAAGAATTACAACCATCATTTGCTCTAAATTCGCACCATATATCAAAGCCAGCGAATAAACAACCCCTTCCCACCATTTGAGTTTTTGACCACATAAATACTTCTTTATCGGGATCAGCGAAAAGAAGCCAAATGCAGTTGGACTCAGGTACGTTGTCATGGTTGCAATCCATCCGGCATTGTTTAAATAATGCCAAGGAAAGAGCATAATGATACTCGCTATGACTAAATTACACTCCTTTGAGGAATCGCCAGCAAACAGTTTCGAAAAAGAATACATGAGAACATATAGGGATAATCCCATATAGGCTGCCCAAATAAACGTATATCTATTATCAGAGAACAAAAAAATCACAAAATTAACAAATAACCTTGACGTCCATATAGAACACAAGTAGACCGAATACTTCCAATAATCAACAATACTTCCGTTTTCAACCCTCATACCTGTGATATCATCTCCATACAATTGTATAAAAGACAACATGATTGAAAACAAAATGCAAATTATATAAAAAACCCTTTTGTTGTCGGTTTTAATGCGATATATTATTTCCTTTATACTATTCCGCATTTTTCAGTTCCTCGGCTTTTTTCTTTATTGTTGTATGGAACGGGATATATACTCTCTCGTTGCTATTCAAATTATACTGCGCAAGGATTTCATAATCTGTATCTGTGTCCAACTCATCCCAATACGGAATCTTCACCGAAAATCCACAGTAATTATAGTCGTTTCCGTCATCCATACTTTCTGTTATATCCTTTCTCTCAATGAGATCTGTAGGAAGAACGTAATACATATCTGAGTCAGACTTCTTAAGCACTACTTTTATTGCTGCTTTTTCTACCTGCTCGCCAGGTTTAATCAGCCATCCGGCAATACATACATAATCCTTTGTTATTGATACTTCATCTTTCTCCCATGTAACATTCTCAAGTTCAAATCTATACTCCGACTCATGAACAGGTATTATAAGGTTGGGATTTAGCTCTTCAATCCGGTTTTCATTTATCACCAAAATAACCCAGCCGATCGTGAATAGGATACTCATAATAAGAGCAAACAAACCCAAAAACCTTTCAGAATGAATAAAACTTATAAAATCAGGTTCTCTGTCATCATTCTTTGTCGCCAACACCTGAATTCCTCCTAATGCGCAGCTAATCTCCGTTATACTATTTCTATATCAACGCTGAAATAAACAATACCAACAGTAATGACTCACAAGGAATCATAACACAAGCTATCGAGGAAATAAAGGTAAAACGCGGAGATGACTTCTATCTCCCGTAAAGGGGTCAGACCCCTTACTCCTCACAAGCATTTCTTAACGAGTGTATCATCATCAAGAGCCGCATCAATCAGGCGGCTGAGAAAAGATGTATAGCCTTTTCCATATGCTTTGGAAAATCTCTGTGCCTTTTCTGACAGGCGTATTGAAGCAGTTTGTTTAGTCCTGCTATTCTGCTTCATTCGTTTAAACTGCTTCAACATTTCTTCTGTCAATTCCGGACTGTCTTCATCGTATTTAATAGTACGTGCCGCAGCGTTTTCTAACTCTTCAAGCTCCTCTCTAGTCAATTCGGCATTTAATTCCTTAAAACTCATATTCTCCATCTTCATACCTCTCTCTTTCCGGAAGTGATGCTGTACGCGCAGATATTATTCGTATTGTATTCCTTTCTCTTAATGTGCATACCACAAACAGCACCTTTCCAACTCTTCCAAGGATGTTATATCGTTCCTCACCAGAGTGTTCTTCATCCACTCGTATCAATTTATTAGGATCAAGGAACACCTTAACTGCTGTCTTAAAATGAATACCATGTTTAGTAAAGTTTAAATGATCCTTCTCTTCATCCCACTCAAACCGAGAATTATCTATATCGAACTCAAAATATTCGTACATCTATTTCCTCTTAATTAAGTATAACTGCGTTAAATTGCATTTTGCAATGCATTTTGCAATACCATTATAAATAAGAATAGCTGGTCTCATTTCTGAGACCAGCACAGTAAAATGCCTTCCCGCTATTGCAGCCGGCACCTGAACTTACATTTCAGCGCCATTCTCTTTATTCCGGCAGCCATAACTCATTCTCCTTCATATCTTTCATAATCTGCATCTCCTGCTCCTCGTGGGATATCCTCCCCTCAACGAACTTACGGTAATGTTCGTGCGGGTCCTCTCCGAATATACTCATTATGCGCTCCGTGTCCACAATCTCCGCAATCGCCCTGCCGACTTTTCCCTGCGGCCTACTCTCTCTCTTTCCCACAAGCATGCTATAGCTGCTGTACTTATAGTCGATCGGCTCCCTGACCATCTTCGCCTTGACAGGGTTGAGGTGTATGTAGCGGCTTACTTCCAAAAAGTATCCCTCATCCTCGATCAGACACGCCGTATATCTCCCTTCGAACAGATGCCCTGAGCAATTATGCTCGAGGTTGAATTTCCCCGCATATATACTATTGATCTTCTGCATGATCCTCCACAATTCAACATCCGCAGTTTCGATCTCCATGTGATAATGATTCGTCATCATACAGATAGAATGTATCCAAAAATCATATATTTCCCGAGTCATCTTTATGACATCCAAAAAATAGAGATAATCCTCTTCGTCCTTGTATATTGCCATTCTCCTGTTTCCCCGGCTCATTACATGATATGTCGCCCCGGGGTACCATATCCGTTTCTTTCTTGGCATCTGATTCCTTTCCAGACATTTAACACTCAAGTCTTTCCATCCATCGCCCGCAACGCCTCCAGGTATCCCATAACCCTTGCCCGCTGCTTCTCATCCAATTCCCGGTATTGGCTTACAAGCCTCCCCAGCTCAGTGCTCCTGTCGATAACATACCACGGAAGCTCATTCCCTCGGTTCCCTGTCTTCGAAGATCCCGAAAGTATCCATTCAGGCGTAACATTCAGTGTATCGCATATGATCATGATCTTCTCTGATGTCGGGTTTGTTCTCTTGCACTTCCATTCGCTGATCGTACTCTGCGAGATCCCGGTCTTCTCAGAAAATTCTTTCTGTGTCATCCCGATCTCACCCAATCTTTCAAATATCCTGTCACCTATCGTCATGGCTGGTACCTCACCGTTGAACGTCCTCAATCCTGCGCCTTAACTCTGCAGTTTCCGAAGACGCAATTCATTTGTAATCGAATAAATTCGATTATACGAATTCTATTACATATTTCCTGATTTGTCAAAGGGGTCAGACCCCTGGCGACGTCTCTACGGATTATTTCCTCTGTATGCCGGGAAAGGGATCCTGCCCACTAAGGGCACCAGTTCTGATTCTACCTCGCCTTCTGACGGTCCCAGATTAGCATCTGCAACAGCAGGCTCTTTTCTTATATCTTCAGTTTCAGGCTTTTTCTTGAAGAAATCAAAAAATCCCATACTGCCTCCTTATCGTTCAACAACCTCATAATCTGCGAAATCATACCACATTAAGATCCCCCGCATTATTCCATCAGACAAAAATGCGGCAGCACCCAAACAAGGTACTACCGCAATTTTATCACATAATTCACCGTAATATTGAGAAGATGGGGCTCAAAATAATGCCGGATTATCTACAAGATGAAACCATATGCATCACCGAACAATCTTCTCAAAATCCGCCTTCGGGTGCTTGCAGATCGGGCAGATGAAATCATCGGGAAGCTCCTCCCCAACCCATTCATACCTACAGATCAGGCATTATAGATATTGTCCGATTTCTCCCTGAACAGTTCTCCTTTAAATAAAGTATAACTGCACTAAGCTTCGTTTTACAATGCACTTTACAATACCAATCCAGGTTCGAAATAGGCGGCTGCTTCATGCTTCAGGCACCTGCTTCCTCCAATAACGCCTTACATAAAGAAATAAACAGCAGCTGCTGCTGCCGCGATCACCACCGCAGCCACAATGAGAAGGCCCACGAAACTTCTTCTCCGTGCCGGTGCATGTTCGGGGTATTTCTCGAAATCGTATCTCTCAGCCCCCATATCTGCACGCATCTCAAAATCCCGCTCCGGGTCTCTGAGCAGCGTCGCAGGATACTTATCAAATCTATTGATATCGGTTTGTCCATTATTCAATCTATCTTTAGAATAAAGACTTTGACTCTTTCCGCATCGCGGACAGAACATCATTCCCGCATCATAAACATATCCGCAAGCCGGGCATATTTCACTCTTCATATCCTCCTGCTTGATCGAAGATTTTACTTCATTAAGACGAGGTGGTGAAATCTTGACCGCAGATCCGCACTTCGGACAACTAACAGCCTCATCGTCAATTTGGGCACCGCACACCAGGCAATACATAGTCACACCTCACATTTTTCAATCCACAGTTTCAGATTTTCCGCTTTATTTGGTTCGTATTTTGTATAAATAACAACTGCTTCTTTCATACTCTCCACGGCTCGGGCGCTGTTGCCCAAAGCCTTGAGCACAAAACCGATATTCGCCAGCGCATCCGCCACGAACAGCTCATCCTTAGCCATTCCATATTTCGAGACCATCTGCCGGCTCAGAGCAAGTGCCCTCTCATATGACCTCAGAAGCTCAAGCTCCCCCGTAGGCCGGCTTTCACCCGACTTGCTTTCAAGCTCCCCCGAAGATTGATTACCGCCCCATTTCATGAAGCTCCCCCTGGAACTGAGGAGCACGATCAACCCTCTGATGTCCTCAGGCTGCCCACGCTGTTCGGATAAAATGTCCATCGTCCTCAGCGCCAATGAATAATAATAAATTGCCGCCTCCATGTCATCACAGTTTCTGTAAACTTCAGCAAGCTTGTAACAGCTGACTGCAAAATCCCGGCGCGCCTCAGGTTTTCCTGTCTCCATCGCGAGCCTTTGCGCAATCTTCAGATCCTCAAAATAGCTCGCAGCCGCTGCCGCATAGTCTCCTCTCATCAAAGCAGCCCTTCCCATTCGATTGTGGACAATCGACCGGTTCCGATCCACTTTTAAGCGTACCGCATGCTCGTCGTCCGAATCCTCATCATCGACCTCTGAGGTACCTTTCGCCCGCCCGGCCTCCGTCCGACCGACCTCTGAGGTACCGTGCTCTGAGGCCCCCTGCTCCAGCGTCGCCGCCGCCTGCTCCAAAAGCTCCCCCGCCTTGCGGAAATATCGGAGAGCCTCCTCCTGATCATCAACGTAGTCCGCGATCATTAAAAGCGAAACCGCCGCCCTGTTCAAGTCCTCGGGCCACCCCCGCTCTGCCACATTCTGCCTCGCGACCTCCAGCGCCTCCTCATTCAGCCGCTTCACAGCCTCGCCATGTCCCAGTGACTGCTCGATCCTCGCCAGCCGGTTCTTGCAGATGACAATGTGCTTCCGATTCTCCGCTGTGTCCTCGTCATCCGTCCGGCACTGGGCGATCTGCAGCGCGCATACCAAATACTCCTGCGCCGCATAGAAACGGTTCCACTCTTGGCAATGCCGCCCGAGCTTCTCCTGCCGCTTCATGAGAGCCTCATTGCGCATCGCCTCTCTGTAAGCCCTGCGCATTGAACGATTCAGCGCCGCTGCCCTCTCCATGATCGTCAAAACATAGCGCGCCTCAAATTCGCTGATCTCAGGCTCTTCGTCGCTGATCACCTCGTCAAAAAACTCCGCCATCTCAAGGATACCATCATCCACGAAAATCTGATACTCACTTGCCGCCGGACTCACAAGCCACTCTCGCACATACAAATGACTGAAATCGAGCGTCTTCTCGCCGCTGTCATTCGTGCCTTCCCGAAGATGCACCTGCATCAACCGCTTAAAATCCGCAAGCTGCTTGCGCCGCCATCCGGTCACTCCGGTGATCTCCTCCTCCGGGATCGCCTCCGGGGAAGCAGCCATAAGGTTCATGGCCGGCCGCACTTTGGCATCATACGTGCTGATATCCGGCACATACCACTGGAACCACCGAAGATAGATCTGGTCCAGTCCCCGCGGGAACGTCTGCACTTCATCCAACGATATTTTGCCGTCCAAAAGAGCGTCAACCGTGATTTTCGCATAGAGGAACACGCCGTCACTTTGCGAAACGATCGTCTCAATGGCCTTCTCCAGAGCATCGCTCTCAGCTCCATATTCTTTCAGCCTCTCCCTCACGAACCGCTCGAGATCCTCCCTGTTCTCCCGAATCTCCGCCGTGAGATTGATCTTCCGCGCCTCCCCGAACCATTTCTGAACAGCTGAAATGTTCCTGGACAGCACAAGAATGCGGAGCCACTTGGGCAGCCTGGACGAATACTTCTGCAGAACGGCGGCCAACTCATTGTTCTCAATGCTCCCGGCTTCATCCAGGCCATCCACCAGAATGCACTCGACGGGGCGCTCGCCGTCGATCAGATGCAAAAGAGGAGTGGCAATCAAAATATCGAACATCTCATCCACTCTCAGAGAACCGATGTTTTGCGGCGCACTCTGCGTGCTGTCATTCTGAAAACCGCCAACGGCCTTTCCCTCAAGCAGGTCAGCCAGATATTCCCGATAGTCCGCAATCCTGCAGGCCAGCAGATAAGCCAGAGTCTGAACGACCGCCTCCGGACGGTTCAGCGCATTCTGCCCTTTTTCACAGAAAATAGCCGCCGCAACCCGCCCGTTATAATGCGCGTAGTGCGCCGAAAAAGCGCTCTTGCCGATCCCGGGATCGCCATAAATGATGCAAACGCTCTCCCCGTGCGGATCGTCCAGCCAGCTTTCCACCTTCTCTCGCATCCAGGTCCGCTCGACATAGTATTCCTTCAAGAGGAACACCTGCCGGGACGTTGCAAAATACAGTGCCGGGAGCGCTTTTTTGATAGTAGTGATCTGCCCCTCAAACTCGCGGTTCTCACGGGTCTCCAGCATCTCGATCAGCAGGCGGATCTTCTCCCCAAACCACTTTATAAACTCAGGGTTTTTCAGCAATGACTCGTCCGCGGCGCCCAAATTCCTGAATTTCTGCCACTCCGTGAGATCCAGCCACTGCCGGCTCATAATGGTCGGCGGCGGAGTGACGTCCTGCTCGATAAGGACCGTGCGTATATTACCGCCGCGCACCCCGACCGCGATACTGAGCTCATCGAGGCAGACCCCGCCGGGCTTTACGGCGTCCCGGCTGAGCACGGAGAGCACGCCGGAGCTCCGCTCAATGCCTTTAAGGATCTCCGAGCGCCAGTCGCTGCCGTGGGGAATGTTCAGTTCGTCGAACCATACTTTATGCCCGCGGGCTTTCAGCGCGTAGACTATCAAGCGGCAGATCAGAGCTTCCCTGTGGGCGTATGAAACGAAGAGAGTCATAGACTCCTCTGCAGGTTCCGTTATTATAGAATCAATAAACTCTTTCATCATTCCCCCTGTTTGGCACAACTAATCCCTCTAAACATCTCTGTATCTATCCAGGCTCATCCGCCGTTTCCATTATGTTTCTGAGCTCTCTCCGCCAGGTACTCTTTGCAGATATACCCGGATCGTATCTTACTGAGCACGCCCTCATCATAGCCTGCCCGCCTCTTAAACAAATTGTAGATTTCCTCGTATACCGAAAACGCGAGCCCCTCAGTTTCAAAAAACCGGGGGACCCGCCTGTTGTAGATTATGTCCGGATGTCAAACCACAGTGTGCGAAATTCCGACGCTGATTTATTTGTTCTCTTCTGCATTCTCTTTAATGAGCTCTTTTGTCTCCGCTACCGTCTCTTTGATAGCCTCTTTTGTCTCCGCTGCCGATTCTTTAATGGCCTCTTTTGCCTCCGCTGCAGAATCTTTCAGCTGCTGGAAATCAGCCTCGATCTTCTCTTTCGCTTCTTCCGCTTTACCCTGATAACCTTTCAGCCTTGCCTGACGCAGCTCTCTTACGGCGAGCCTTGCATCTTCGGCCTGCCTGTCTTCCAGTTCATCCACTTCTTCGGCAATCGCGGCGGCATCAAAGCGGGCGATCTCAACAGTGAATTTGCTGAAGCACTGATCCAGGGCGCTCTCATCTTCCTCGTCCGTAAGGGCGATCAGAGCCACTTCTCCGTCTACCATCTTGGAGGCAACCATCTCCAGAAGTGCGGCATCATCCCAGGAGTCCAGAGCGCCTGCGGTTCCGCCTATCAGAGCACCGTAAGATCCCATCATAAGCACACCGATCGGTCCGCCCAGAATGCCTACCAGTCCGCCGAGCAGTCCGCCCAGCGCTGCGCCTTCTCCTTCGTGCTTACCGGAATCAAAGCTGTCCAGGATCCGGATCTTGTCTCCTTCCCTCTTTACAAGACCCATCTGAAGGATCGCGTACTTGTCCGCTACCGGATTCTGACGAAGCTCCGTAATTGCCTGAAAGCCTTCACTTTCTTTCTCGAATAAAGCCGCAAGAATATTTTGCATTTCGTTTACCTCCCAGTCTCCTGATTTCATTTTCCTGACTTACATGAAAAATATCTCCGGTAAATTAATCCCCTACCTTGTATTATAAAGTACACAAAAAGTTAGTCAAGGTTACGATTAAACGGATTCGGTCATTGCGCCGGCTCACTCTCCCGCAAGCTTCCGCGCCTTATTCTGTGCCTGTCTCCGCGCCTGCTTCCGCGCCGCTCTCTTTTGCCGCGCCCGCCTTATGAATCGCAAATACTGCCGTCCGGTTATCAGCCGACAGCGCAATTTCTTCTCCCGTCACCTCATACCCCTCAGGCACTTTGAGGACATGGGCCGTGTAGCTTCCGGGATCAGCTTCAAAAGACGCCGCGCCGGTTGCGTCCGTGCGGCCCACCATACACTGCGTATCCGAGCAGAACTGCACCGTAGCCCCGGAAAGCGGCGAAGCGTCGTCGGCATCCTGGACCAGGATAATATACGTGTTTTCCGCATCGCTCACCGTCGGGGGCGCGCCATTCTCATTCGAACTTCCGCCGGCTCCCTGCGATGCAGTTTGGGCAGGTGCCTGCTGGTCCCCCGCAGAATCGCCGGATCCTCCAGACCCATTTGAGCCGCCGCATCCGCAAAGGAGCGATACCGCTATACTGACACTAATCAGAACCGCAAATAATTTTCTCATTTTTGAATCCTCCTCTCTGATATGGGCCTCACTTGCTGCTATGCATTCTCGCAAACTGTTTATTCGGTTTGCGAATTTCTTGCTCGAATGTCTATGTTCGCAATCTGCATACCGAAATATTATCTCTTTCCTTCCGCTGCATATTTACTTCCACCGCTCTTTTGGCAGCGGTCCTCAGTTCTTCATCAGCGCCAAAACCTCTCCCAAAGATGCTTTCCATCGTTCTTCTTTGGAAAGCTCCCTGAAGATGTCTTACTTATCCTTATATTAGTATATCTCCACCCATTGAGATACTCTACAGAAAGGCACCCGAGTATCATCGACCTTATCCACAGGTACTTTTCACTAAGGTTCTTCTAATGTTCCGGCTTTATAGTATTAAATGATTAAAAATCTGGGGGGGACTCAAAACCGGAGGTGATAGTATGAATAATGCTCAAAATATTGTACTCATTCCGGCCTATGAGCCGGGGCCGCCGCTGATCAGGCTTCTATATGATCTTTCTGACCACGGAAACTTGATTGTCGTTATTGATGACGGCAGCGGAGAAGACTATCTCAAAGTGTTCGATGAGGTCAGATCCCAGGCCGTCGTCCTCACGCATAAGGAAAACCTGGGAAAAGGAGCCGCGCTGAAAACCGGTCTGTCTTATATAGAAAAACACTGTGGTCCAAATTCTGTAATCGTAACTGTCGATGCAGATGGACAGCACCTCGCTAATGATGCGATGAAACTGTGCGAAGTTGCTCGGAAGCACCCCGATACTCTTGTCCTTGGCAGCAGAAAATTCAAAGGCCGTATTCCGCTTCGAAGCAGGTTTGGAAATACGGTGACAAGACTTGTATACCGTATATCCACCGGACTTAAGGTTTACGATACCCAGACAGGCCTGAGGGCTTTCCACAAACAGTTGCTGCCACAAATGCTCGAAATCCCGGGGGCACGTTACGAATATGAGATAAATGTTCTTTTGGAGATGGCAAAGACTGGCGTACCGATCATGGAGGAAGAGATCGAAACAATATACCTTGACCGTGATAATTCCTCCTCCCATTTCGATACAGTCAGGGACTCTTTTAGGATCTACAGAGAGATCCTTCGTTTTCAGAGGTAGGAAAGGAGCAGTGATCTGAAATGTTCAAGAGACACTTTTTTGCAATTTTCTACAGCATACTGCTGACCGCTTTTACCGTCTATATGTTTTTGGACACCTTCGTGATCACCCGGGTTTACGCTGCGGTTCCTTCAGCAGGGGCCTCTTCAGCGGTGGAGGCGGAAGCCAAAGCGGCTGATACCGAAGAAGACTCTGAATCACAGGCAAAAAACAGAAATGGGAACGAATCTACGACCACAGGCGATGAGAACGAAGTTTCTTCTCAAAGCAGTACAGAGCGGTCAGCTGTATCCACAGAAACTGCTTATCAGGACGAGAATATCTCGGTCACAATCACTGAGTACCGGGAATACGACACATCGATCTATGTCGCGGATATACTGCTTTCTTCTCCTGACTACCTTAAAACCGCACTGGCACAAGACGCATATGGCAAAAACGTGACAGAAAAGACTTCTGAAATTGCTCTCGCAAATGACGCTGTTTTAGCCATAAACGGAGATTATTACGGCGCGCAGGAAACCGGCTACGTCTTAAGAAACGGAGTTCTCTACAGAGATGCTGCACAAAAGGGACAGGAAGACCTTGTTATTTATGAAGACGGCAGCTTTGAGATCATCGTTGAGGACCAGGTTGCTGCGCAGGAACTTCTTGATAAAGGGGCGGTTCAGATCCTCTCCTTCGGTCCGGCGTTGGTGACAGACAGCGAGATATCCGTCACAACGGATGAAGAAGTAGGAAAAGCCAAAAGCAGCAATCCGCGCACTGCGATCGGTGTGATCGATGATCTGCACTATGTTTTTGTCGTGTCGGACGGCCGGACAGATGAGAGCGAAGGCCTCTCCCTCTTCCAGCTGGCACAGTTCATGTCTAGTCTGGGTGTAAAGACTGCCTATAACCTGGACGGCGGGGGATCCTCTTCCATGGTATTTAACGGCACCGTTGTCAATAACCCGACAACCACCGGGGGCAGGATCAAGGAAAGGAGCGTGAGCGACATTGTATATATCGGATAATAAAAAAAGGCAGGCTGTACGGATCGCTGGGAATTACATCGCAGCCTCTCTGCTCTGCGCTCTGTTCGGCGCCGTTTATGAGCTTTTCAGCCATGAGGTGTACTCCTACAGCATGATCTACGCCTTTGTCATCCCGCTCGCAGGTGGAGCGCTTCCCTTCCTGGCGGTTGCCATGGGACACATCGGACGTTTCCCCGGCAGGATTTCCCGCAGTCTCTATCACGCTGCGATCACGACATTTACGATAGGAAGCATTATGAAGGGCGTCCTGGAGATCTACGGAACTACCAACGCGTTGCTTCCTGTATACTGGATCGCCGGAGGATTACTGATCGCCGGAGCTGTAATTCTTAACATCACAGTTTATTGAGATAGATAGTAAAAGGGGTTGGGCTTCCCATATATTCTGAGCAATATCTTGCAATAACTATATCCGCTTCTGTCTTCAGGGCTGCTCCAATAAACGTCTCTATGGTTTGTGGTTCAATCCAGTCATCGCTGTCACCGCAAAGGTACACGGTACCAAGGTCTGCAACAATAATTATCGCTTCCTTTGACACTCTGCGCAAGACACCAAAATAGCGATGGCCCCCGGCTCATCAGTTGATTAAAGGGTAAGGATCTAATATGGACAAATTAGCAGCAGGCATTGTCGACAAACTGAGTATCGTCGGTTTTTTTAACGTCATCATATCCGGCTCCGTGCTCCTGTACGGAATCTCCCCTATCCTGGACCGGTACGCTCCCGATATCTTCTATTTGAAGCTCGGCCTGGAAAAAGACATTGAAAAGGCAATCGTAGCCTGCCTCATGTGTTACCTCTTCGGCTGCGCGCTGCAAAGTATCCAGGAATTCTCCTTCAAGTGGCTCAAGTCAAACATCGCGAGCCGCTGCCTGGCCACCATCGACAATGAAGAGAAACAACCGCAGGAAAAGCCCATTATCTCCAACGCGCACAGGCGCGTGGAAATCACCGAACTCGCGGAGAAGCTGTTCAAGAAGAAGAACCTGGGAACGTTCGATCCCAACAACAAAGAGATGTGCAGCTACTTCATCGATTATTGCGAGTACAGCAATTCGGTCAAAGGCTACGGCAGCAAAGCCAGCCGCTACAGCGAGTCGGCCACATTCTTCGAGCAGCTGGCCGTCGCTTTCTTCACACTTACCGTGATCGGAATCTTCATAGTGCTGTTCGTACATCCCGGCGAGCTGCAGTACTTAATCGGTTACACCGTATTGGGCGGCATCTTCACCGGCCGTGCCTACCAGTGCCGCTTAAACTGGGCCAAAACAGTGCTCTCAACCTACGAAGCCGTAGCCGACAAAGAGGAATATGACAGGGAGACATCGCTGGGCATGCTTCTTAAATCTGAACCTGAGCTGTAAGGCGGCCGCCTTATTGCAGCGGTCCTGAAGTCCGGACATGCCAGAATTGGCTTTTGCGTCCCCTTGCCTGCTTAACGAACAATCTTCTCAAAATCCGCCTTCGGATGCTTGCAGATGGGGCAGATGAAATCATCTGGCAGCTCCTCTCCGACCCATTCATACCCGCAGATCAGACACCTCCAGATCGTCTCTCCTTTCGGCGTCGCACCGACCGCCTGCGGCTTCGGCTTGATATTATTCTGATAGTACTCATACGTGCAGGAAGGCGCATCTGAGAGCACCGTCATAAAGGTCGGCTCGCAGATAAACAGCGTGTGAGAGCCCAGATCCACCTTACTCTCCACCTTCAGCGAGAAGTAAGCATTCGTCCCGGCTGTGATATACGGAATTCCGTTCTCTGCAATCTCATAAGACTCTGCAGGGTACTCCGCAAACTTGTTTGTATCTCTCCCCGACTGGAATCCGAAATGCTTGAACAGTGCAAAATCCGCATCATTACTGATCACCGACACGTTGCACATCCCCGTCTCAGCCACCATGTCATGCGTATAATTGGACTTATTGATCGCAATCGAGATCCGGTTCGGCTCAGACGCCACCTGAACAGCCGTGTTGATTATACAGCCATTCATCTTCTCCCCTCTCACCGCCGTACAGACAAATAGTCCATATGAAAGTTTGTACATCGCCTTTGTGTTCATTTCTACCATTTGCCGTCCTCCTCTCTTCCCCGGTGCCTCAGCTGCAGTTTCTTTTTTATTCTGCAGCGCGCTCCTCTTTATCCTGTACTCCACAATCGGCAGGTCCGCCTGCACCAGGCATTCCCCGATTTTCATCCCCGTCTTCACGGGACGCTGCGTCTCGACAATACGCTTGTCCTGTCGCTCCACGATCGTGTTCGCCCTGCTCCCCAGCCATGTGATCATCTTGTCGACCGTCTTAACCCCGGTGATCTTATTATAAAAGCGCAGCGAAATAATTGCATGCCCCTCATCCACCGGGACAAAATAGGCCAAAATCATAATCTTGTCCGTTGTCCTTCTCATTGTTGGCACTCGTCTGCATCGTATTCCCGTCGAGCCACCGCACCATAGGACCGTTACACAGCGTCTTCCCGCCGCGCCCGATCGTATTGTGGTGCACGAATGCAAGGTGGGACACATCCAGTTGGTTCTCGATCACCCTCGAATAGTCCACGTTCCACAAATCGTCCACCTGGTCGTAAGTGAAACTCTTATCCACCATCACGTCAAAATAGTCCGGCTCCCCGCTCGGCTCCTCATCTCCATACCAGACAAACACGATCCCGCCGATCTCCCAAACCGGATAACTCTCCAAATGAAAGCGCGCATAATCAGCTGCCGCCGCCTTCCCTTCCGAAGGAATATAAACACATTTCCCCGTGGCGTCATATTCGATTCCGTGAAAAGGACACTTTATATGATCCTTCTCCATCCTTCCTTTTGCCAGTGACGCCTTCCTGTGCGGGCACAAGCCGTTCGCGCATCCGATCTGCCCCTTCCCTGTCCTGTAAAATACCAGATTCTCTCCAAATCTCCTTGCCCCCAGTACCTGCCCCTTCTTAAGCTGATGGGAAGAAAGCACTGCATACCACTGGTTTTTGATCATAGCTTGTCCCTTTCTTAAATGTGGTATCCTGTATGCACAGTAATACACCGGTTCACGGTGATAGTTACCCTTCTCCGGCTCCCATTTCCTCCATGGAATACAAAACATGCCAGAAAAATTAATGGTGTCAGTGTACCAAGGTCTATAATTGTCACAAGCATTTCTTAACGAGTGTATCGTCATCAAGAGCTGCATCGATCAGGCGGCTGAGAAAAGATGTATAGCCTTTTCCATATGCTTTGGAAAATCTCTGCGCCTTTTCTGACAGACGTATTGAAGCAGTTTGCTTAGTCCTGCTATTCTGTTTCATCCGCTTAAACTGCTTCAACATTTCTTCTGTCATTTCCGGACTATCTTCATCGTATTTAATAGTACGAGCCGCAGCGTTTTCTAACTC
>CACZJD010000014.1 GCA_902781325.1 uncultured Lachnospiraceae bacterium | reverse complement strand
GATGATATTGTTCTTCTTGCCGTTCTCACGATGCTTGGCAATGGTCTTCATGATCTTGACTTCATTATAGTCGTAAGTCTCAGGAATGACAACCGACTCCGCGCCGTTGGCAATGCCGCACCAGAGCGCAATGTAGCCCGCATTCCTGCCCATGACCTCGATCATACTGCACTTCTCGTGTAAGGAGGCTGTATCCCGGATGTTGTCCGTTCTCCATGGCGAGTTTCATGACTCCTGCTTCCATGATCTCTCGAAGTTCCATCAGGTACTCATAACTTCCCGCTTTGTCCAGAATGATCCCGTAGATGATCTGGTCTCCGGGCTTTAATTCCTTGCGTATCATAGCCTCCACAAGACTGTCTATGATCTGCTGTACGACAGATTCACTTTTGATTCTTTTGAGCTGAATCATAAGTTCCTCCCCGCGTTCTTCACTAATCGTTTTTGCTGCCCCGTCTTCTGTATGAATACTGTCTGCGGGACTACTCTCTCCCCCTCCCGCGAACAGACTCTCATCTGTTGACGACATTCTTCGGGTCACCCTCCACATAAGATCTTATATTATCTACTGTGATATCCATGATCCTCTGCCGCGCCTCTTTGGCCGCCCATGAAATGTGCGGCGTGATCAGGCAGTTTTTCGCTGTAAGAAGCGGATTGTCCGCCTTGATCGGCTCTGTTGACACGACGTCCAAAGCTGCAGCAAATACCTTGCCGCTGTTAAGGGCGTCAGCCAGATCCTGCTCGACTACGAGCTGGCCGCGGCTGTTGTTGATAAGGATCACGCCATCTTTCATCTTCGCAATGCTGTCCTTGTTGATCATTCCCTCTGTGGACGGGAAGAGCGGGCAGTGAAGGAAGATCACATCCGACTGCGCAAGCAGCGTATCGAGATCCACATATTCCGCGAGCTTTGCTCCCGCTTCACTTTGGAAGCTGTCATAGGCTATGACGCGCATACCAAGTGCGCCCAATATTTTGGCCGATGTCTGTCCGATCCGTCCAAGTCCGATCACGCCGACTGTCTTGCCCGCGAGCTCAATCATCGGATAATCCCAGTAGCACCAGTCAATATTGTTCTGCCAGCGGCCTTCCTTGACAGTCCGGTCATGGTGCCCGTAGTGCGCGCAGATCTCCAGAAGAAGTCCCACCGCATACTGTCCCACGATCTGAGTTCCGTAGGTGGGGACATTCATGACAACAATGCCCTTCTCCTTGGCATAGGCAGTATCGACCACATTATATCCGGTAGCAAGGACAGCAACCGCCTTCAGATTCGGGCAGGCGTCCATCGTTGCCTTCGTGATCGGAGTCTTGTTGACAACGGCCACCTCGGCGTCACCGATCTTCTCTGCGATCACGGGAGAATCCACATAAGAGACTCTGTCATAAACTGTGACATCGCCAAAAGCTTCCATGCCCGCCCAGCTCAGATCGCCGGGGTTTTCCGTATAACCGTCAAGTACTACTATCTTCATAAATTCGTCCTCCTCTTTATCAAAATATCGCAGTACGATCACTCGCACTGCGATATTAGTCATCGGTCAATACGCATTATAAACGCCCTCTCCGATGATGACAAGCAAGGCTTACCAAATCACAGTGTGACTACTACCTTCTCCTTGTCGGACTTAAGAGCCGCAAGAGATACCTTCAGAGCTGCGATGCCGCCATATTTCTGCCGCGGAAGCCTGCGCCCTGTCCAAAGCGGTGGGAGAAGACGTTGATCGGATCGCCGAGCACGCCGTCCTTGACCAGTTTGTACATCTGCTCATAAGCGGGGCGATAGCAGTGAACGAAGTTGACCATGATCGGAACCTTGTACTTCTCAGCCATCTCCTGCATCTTGATCGCATCTTCCATATTGGTCGCGATGGGCTTCTCGATGTAGAGCGGAATTCCTCTGGACATGACTTCTTCCATGTACTCAAGGCGTACTCCCGGAGGTGTGCAGATCAAAACATAGTCCGGTCTCTCTCTGTCAAGATACTCTTTGCCGTCAGCGTGTGCATAGGTAATAACACCGGTACCGCTGAATAATACTTTCATTTTTTTGACTCCTTTTTTGTTGACTCTTGTTGCTGTACGTGCGCTGTCCACAATGTTTTGCCAGATAAACCGTGGTGACGGTATTAATTACATTGTGACGAGCCAGGAGAACGCCGCCGCGCCGCAGATGATGATCAGGATGCCTGCGCCGTCCGAAACAGTCTGGCGGAGGTTGTCATACATATCCTTGAGGTTGATGTCGCGATAAACGATAACAGCCAGAATGAACGCATAGACAACGGCTACGCACGCAGCCTCTGTAGGGCTGAATACACCGGTCCAGATACCGCCGATGATGATGACCGGAGTCATCAGGGAAAGCAGAGCTTCCTTGGCGTTAAAGCGCAGGTGATTATGCGTTTCCCTTGCTCATTCCATAATATGCAGCCTGCGCTTTTATTCTGATATACTGTGTTTCTATACCCTCAAACAGAACCCCCCGCAAAGGCGATAATCCTTTGCGGGGGGTTCTCATTATAATAGTCTGTTTTAT
Source organism: uncultured Lachnospiraceae bacterium (assembly GCA_902781325.1). Classification (GTDB taxonomy): domain Bacteria; phylum Bacillota; class Clostridia; order Lachnospirales; family Lachnospiraceae; genus CAG-791. Next base: position 40,096 of record CACZJD010000014.1, on the reverse strand, counting down.
ACCGTTCTTAAAAAGAACCGTCTCACAGGTCTTCCGCGTCCGGATTGTCCATATCGGCCTCTTCCGGGAAATATGTCCTGCGGATGTCCTCGTTGAGATTAGAAGGATCGCGGTTCAGTATCTTCTTATAGATCGTCTCATGCGCGTCATAGAGTTCGTCTCCTCTTCCGGATTCGAGCATGTTAAGCACTGAGCGATAGCGCATCTTGTAAGTCATCTCTCTGACAACGTTGTTGATCCTGTCGACGATCGGATTGTGGCCCATTTCCGAGACTGTGTCGTGAAAGACATTGTCCGCGATAAAAACATTCTCAATATTCTCAGGTCCCTTCCCTATTTCCTTCTTGAGGATTTCAAGTTTCTCCTTGAGTTTATTGAGATCTTCCTCGTTGTACTTGGCGATGGCAAGCCTCATGACGCCGACTTCCATCATCTCCCTCAGTTCCATAAAGTTGACATAGTCCTGGCTCTGATGAAGGATGACGCCATATACCATGGGGTCGATCATGATCTTATTAAAGCCGTTGCATACAAAAGTTCCTTCTGCTCTGCGTATTTCAAGGATGCCGTAATAAACAAGAATCTTTATCGCTTCTCTGATCGAGTTTCTTCCAACTCCGAAACTCTCAGCCAGTTCCAGTTCGGTCGGGATCTTGTCTCCGGGCTTGAGTTCCCCGGCGATGATCGCCTTTGTAATACTGTCTACAACAGTTTGTACGACCGATTTGTTCTTTATTTTCTTGAACATTCCCTCTGACACGACACCTACCCCATATACTGTGTTAAAAATTTATCATTTAAATCTGAAACTCTCTGCCAAATCACAATATGTTTTGTCTTTCCCCTATGTTTTTAAGTATACATACCAATGCTTTGATCGCATGGTAGGTATACTCCGTGTAGGGAACACTGACGCCCGCCTGCCGCGCTTTCTCCATCAGGACGCCCGCGAACATATCGATCTCGGTGTGCCTTCCGGCGTCGAGGTCCTGAAGGGTGGAAAATCTCGCCGTCTTCGCGCAGCTGTCCCACGCCAGTGCAGGGCTTAAGACCTCTATTCCCATCGCAGCACCGACCTGATATACCTCGTCGAAGAGTTTCTTTCTGAGAAAAGCCACATGTTCAGAGTCAAAATATGCGCCAAAGGGCAGGTTCAAAACAGCCTGGGGAAGATTGTAACAGATATTTGAGGCATATTTTGCCCACTGGTCCTGAACGATGTCTTCCACAAAGTAGACGCTGCAGTCCGTGCCATCGAACAGTTCCTCAATCGCCTCGATTCGCTCCGACTTCACAGATGTCCCCTTCTCACCCAGGTAGATGCCCCATTTGATCGTCGGATCGAATGTGATCACACTCCTGCCGTCTTCCCGGGTCGTGCGCTCGGAGCTCACCCGCATAAGAGAGTAAACGATCTGCGAAGGATCGATAACTGTTCCGATCTTCTCCTCTGAGTCGATGCCGTTGAGCAAAGAGAGGACGACCGTACCAGGAGCCGCGATGGTGCGGATATCCTCCAGAACAGAATCCAGAGCAGTATACTTGACCGCCACAAGCAGGAGGTCCGCGCCGCGTGCCTCCTGCGGCGTCCTGACGGCAGGCCGGAATATTTTGACCGCTTTCTTGTCATCGATCAGGATTCCGTCCCTCTCAAGGCGCTCTTTTCTCGCTCCGTCTGCGACCACGCAGAAGTCGACGTCTTTCGTCTGAGAAAGACCATATAGTATATAGGCTCCAACTGCGCCCACTCCCAGGACGGCGACTGACCGGATCTTCATTTTTGCTCTCCTTTCTTCCATGAAACTCTAAGCTGCGTTCCATATCTCTATTATACACAGACGCGGCATCAGTGCACATACCATTTTGACCTCAAAAAAAGGCCTCATTCCGAGGCCTTAAAGTTGTACACAGGCTTCATCACATCAATGATGTCAACAGAGTCGCGTATGACATCGATGATATCGTCAAGGGATTTATACGCCATCGGAGCCTCATCCAGGGTGGCTTCATTTACAGATGTCGTATAGATCCCTTTCATTGTCTCACGGTATTCTTCCAGGCTGAGCTTGTCCTTTGCGGCCTTTCGGGACATGATCCTTCCGGCCCCGTGAGGCGCAGAGTAGTTCCATTCCGCGTTTCCCTTTCCGACAGCCAATACGCTCCCGTCTCTCATATTGATCGGGATCAGTATTTTCTCCCCTGCATGGGCAGCAATGGCCCCTTTGCGCAGGATCATCTCTTCCGTATCGATGTAGTTGTGAATAGTGTGGAACGCCTCTCCCGCCGCAATACCGGTGCGCTCCAGCAGGATCTCCGCCATTTTCTCGCGGTTTCTGCGGGCAAAGCGCTGGCACACTTCGACATCGTGCAGGTAATCCTCCAGGTAAGGGCCGTAGAGGAAGCACAGATCCTCCGGGATCATGCTTTCCTTTCTCTCCCACTTGATCTGCTTCAGAGCTGCCTGGATCTCTTTTTTCCTGCCCTGCTCCTTGTAGGTGCGGATGATCTCATCCCTCTTTTTAAAGTATTCTTCTTTCCCTTTGCTCAGCTCAACAGCCAGCTTCTGGTAGAGTTCAGCGACCTGTTTTCCAAGGTTGCGGCTTCCACTGTGTATGACAAGATACTTAACCCCGTCCGCGGACTCATCGATCTCGATGAAATGGTTTCCGCCCCCCAGTGTTCCCAGGCTGCGCTCAAGGCGCTTCGCGTCTTTGAGGTCCCTGTAGCAGCGAAGCTGCTCGAGGTCAAAGTGCTCCTGTCTTCCTTCCCACACGTTCATGCCGGAAGGAATGAAATGAGCCGCCTCATCCAATCTCTCAAAATCAATATCTGCTTTGCCCAGGCTGACCGTGTACATTCCGCATCCGATGTCCACGCCCACAATATTGGGAACCGCCTTATCCGTAATGGTCATGGTCGTACCGATCGTGCATCCCTTACCTGCGTGCACGTCCGGCATGATGCGGATCCTGCTGCCCGCAGTGAACTCGTAGTCGCACATGCGGCGGATCTGCTCGATCGCTTCCTCTTCGATCACGGAAGCATAGCATATGGCTGTGTTGATCTTTCCTTTAATCTCCAACATTTTAAACACTTCCTTTCGTTATATCTTAATCCTAACGTACACCGGGAAGCATTAATCGTCACTTAACCTGTAGTATAAATCATTTTCTGTTCAGCGGCTCTGCAGCCGTTTAATCTTTCGTTCAGCGGCTCTGCAGCCATTCTATCACATCTGACAGCGAAGGCAGCACCGCTGCCGACAACCGCCGCATCTCATCCGTCGCCGGGAGCTGATCCGGCACCATGACCGGCTGCATTCCTGCCGCATGGGCCGCCCTGATGCCGTTGTGGGAGTCCTCTATGACGAAAGTCTCGCTGTATTTTGACTCAGGGATGCCGAGCTGTGCCGCGCACTTGAGAAAAATCTCCGGGTCAGGTTTGCCGCGCTCCACCATGTCTCCGCTGACGATCGTGTCAAAATATCGCAGCACGTCATGCGGCTTCAAAACCTTCTTAATCATTGCCCGCGGCGAGGAGGATGCAAGTCCTGTGGGTATCTTATTGTCATTTAGAAACTTAAGTATCTCTGCCGCGCCGGGCTTGAGCTTCATCTGCCCTGTCTCAACAATGTTGTTGAAATAGTCACGGCAAGCCTTGTAAGTCTTATCCATACTGAACTGCGGCAGATGCCTGAAGGTATCCACCATAATGGCCCGCTCCATCTGGTCCGTGACGCCGGTGGCGCGGCCGACGGCCGTTCTCATATCCTCTATGGGAAGATCATACAGCTCTGCGGCGTGAAGATATCCAGCCAGATAAACAGCTTCGGAATCGACGATGACGCCGTCCATGTCAAAGATCACGTACATGCAATTTCTCCTTATCGTTAACATGTTTATAATATATCACGATATCAGATTCTATTGACGAAAAAAGGGTATAGCCGGCACTGTTTTGCCGACTATACCCTTTTTTTCATGTTTGTCTGTTTACCGCGACGGATACTTCTCCATCGCCTCTTCGATCGTCATGCCCTGCGCGATCGCCTCGCGGCGTTTGCCGTTGACTTCCTGAATCTCTTTAACTCTCTCACCGTCAAGTTCATATCCTGTCATGGACCACAGTGTCAGGGCCCATGCGCACATGGGAACAATGCAGAACAGAATGATGACTACGATGTTCATGCCGTCTGTGTAAGGCGTCGCCTTTGTAGGCAGCGCGTCCAGGCCGATGATCGTGACCGCAACACCTACTACGGTAGCGGAAAGGCTGGATACCAGCTTGTCCACCAGTGAGAACAGTGTTCCCATGATACCCGGAATGAACTTACCGGAGCGGTAAGTCTCATAGTCCGCGCAATCCGCGACCATGGGGATCGGCATATCCGCCGTGGCGTAATAGGCGCCGTAACCGATACCGAAGCACAGAATGAATGCAATGGTGTAGAAGTTCAGGGCGAACTTGCCGTCATGCATGATCTGCATATGCATTGAAGTATTGGGATTCCACAGAAGGAGCAGAGCCAGCACGCCGATGTAGCAGACGAAAGCGACCGCCACATAGCGCATCAGGGATGCTTTCTGGCCCTTCTTCTGGGAAGTCCGCACGGTGAGCGCGAAGAAAGGAACCGCAAATATGTAGCCCACAACCATCATAGGCATGTAGAGTCCGTCGTAGTCTCCCATCATGCAGGAGTAAAGCATGATCAGGACTGTGATGTTGGTAGCGATAGACAGAGCCAATTTGCAGGCTCCTCCGGCAACCATCAGTCTCTGCAGAGGCTTGTTGGCTTTGATGATCTCAATGTACTCGGATACTTTTACCTTCTGCTGTTTGCCGCCGCCAAGACCGAAATACTTGGGCTGGTCTTTCTCCCAGATTCCAATGATCGCGAGGATGGTAAGCAGCACGGAGATGCAGATACCGATAGGTGTGATCGCTGCAAACCAGCTTCTGTTGTAATCGCCGAAGATGTTGTCCCTCGCGAGGATCGGTCCGATGAACTGCATAAGTCCCATACCAGCCAGTGAACCGATCGTATTAAAGATCGTAAACAGAGGTCTCTGTTTCGGATCATTCGTCAAAACCGCCTGCGCCGCTCTCGTGACAGAGGTCTGGAAGGTGTATCCGATGACCCATACCGCATAGAGAAGAATAAAGAGCGCATAGCGAAGTCCCATCATGCTCTCGGGCACGAAAGGAGTCAAAATATAGAGGCAGACCACGGAAACTGCCATGATGACAGATCCGATGACCATGAAGGGACGGAATTTTCCGAACCTTCCGTTTGTTTTGTCCATGAGCGCGCCGATGATCGGATCGGTAATGGCGTCGAAGACGCGCATGCCGGTGACCATGAAGGACGCGAATACTGTTGCGATCCCCAGCACCGTGTTTCCAAAGGTGGCGATATAAGTGAGGATCAAAACATAGTAAACGTTCGTTGCACCGTTGTTCAAAGGAAACAGCGCAAGCTGGTAAGGCTTGGCCCGGTTCAGAGTTGTCCCGGACTGCTGCTGGTTATCGTTCATTATGTCCCCCTGTTCTGAAATATGCGGCCGGGGCGGGCAGGCTCTCCGGCCGCTTTTGCGAAAAGTGCAGTCGATTACTGCTGACGATTATGCGTTCAGCTCCTTTGCAAGTTTCTTGTTCTTGAAGAGCATGTATCCACTGCCGATGGTGAGCAGAGCTGTAACTGCGATCAGAGCGTAGATCGCCAGCTGCCACCAAGGCGTGTTGGGAACAATGCGTGTCTCAGCAGTCCATCCGTTCATAGCGTTGGAGTTAACTACAGTGTAGAGGATGTTGTGCATAGCCTCTCTCATCTGTGTGACCATGTAAGGATCCGCTGCATAGCCGCCTGCGATATTGGTGTGGATCATAGGCATCGGGCTGTCCCAGATGTCGGATCCGCCGATCAGACCGTCAGCCACATCCATATACTGGCTAAGGCCTGAGAAGTCTGTGATGGACATGCCGCGCATGCCGCACTCGCCGCGCAGGTAAGCTGTCTGCAGGTTGTAGTTCTCGCCGCTCCACTGAGCGCCCCAGCGGTTGAATCCGCTCATGACGCACCATGCGCCGCCGTCGATGATCGCGCGGTCCGCGACTTCGAGGTAGATCTCACGGGCTGTCTGCTCGTTGAGCCATGTGTTGACACCTCTTCTGGAGGTCTCGGAATCGTTCAGAGCTACGTGCTTGAGGTAAACATATACGCCCTTGGACTGGATGCCCTTGGTCTCTGCCGCGCAGATCGCGCCTGCTACGAAGGGATCCTCGGAATAGTACTCGAAGTTACGTCCGGAATAAGGAGTTCTGTGCATGTTGATGCCAGGGCCGTAGAGTCCGGAATAACCCATATCCAGGCAGTCGTTGCCGATGCAGCGGCCGACATCTTCCATCAGCTCGAGGTTCATTGTTGCTGCCATGACATCCTCAGATGTGTAGCACATTGCGGACTTGCCGCCGACCAGGGAAGCAGTCAGACCCTGAGGGCCGTTCTCGTCCTTGGTTGCCGCCTTGGAGACGCTCTCGCAGGCTGCGGTGTTGTGGAAGCCGAGTGTGATGGTGGTCACCATCTCCTGGAATGTGAGCTGGTCAAGCAGGCTCTCCCAGCGCTCGTCGTTGTAATCAGCTCCGATCATCTCGGAGATAGTCATGTTGCCGCCGGATGCCAGTGTCGGCATGGGGGTATCAGCGTGTTCTTCTGCTTTGTACTGTGTGAACTGCAGAGCCGCTGCCAGAGCATCGTTCATAGTCAGCTGTGCGCGCTGTGTCGGGAATGTGCCCTCCCAGTCGCTTCTGCTAAGGAATGTAACATTGCCGGGTGTAAGGCTGCTCTTGTTGGGATCGGACTCGTCGAAGAGGTTTGTGATCTCTGCGCCTGTAGCCTCGGACTTCGCATAGGTTGTCGTATCAAGCGCCGCGTTTGTCCACTTGTAGACCATCGCCTGATTTCCCTCTGCGTCCATGCCGTTCTCAGTTGTGAAGCCCTTAGCTGCCAAAATATTGTTGACCGCCTCGTGGGAACCCATAGCTGCGGTGAAGTAATAGTCGCCGGCATCCAGAATATAAGTCTTAGCGCCGTTTGCGTCGTAAGTTCTCAGTTCTCTCTTAGGAACATTAACAGTGACTGTCTCGGAAGCGCCGGGCTCGAGGATCTTTGTTTTGCCAAATCCGCAAAGCTCAACGGAAGCCTTCTCGATGCCGTTCTGCTTGTCATAGTCTGTGTAAGGAGACTGGAAGTAGACCTGAACGGTCTTCTTGCCTGCCGCGCTGCCGGTGTTGGTGACATTAACTGTTACGTCGAAGCTGTCCGCATTCTCTTTGACCTGGAAGCCGCTCATCTCAAAGGTCGTGTAGCTCAGGCCGTAACCGAAGGGATAAGCAACAGTTGTGTTGTAGTTGAAATCGCCCGCGTTTGCAGTGCCCATGACGACGTCTTCGTATCTGGTTTCAGGATAACGGTATCCGAGGTAGATGCCTTCCTGATAAACGCTGTACATAGCCTGCACGTCAGCGCCTTCTGTGTTCAGGCCATAGCTCTCATAGCCTGCGTAAGGTACTGTGTAGAAGTTCACAACTGCGGGGTTCTTCATGTTGTCATACCAGTAGGTATCAACCAGAGATCCGGAAGGGTTGGCTGTACCGGAAAGGAGGCGTCCTACGCCGATCGCACCGGTCTGTCCCACGTCGCCGATCCACATGCAGGAGTCGATGCCATAGTCAACTCCGCAGATCTCGGGATTAAGGAAATCCAGTTCGATTGCATTGGAGGTGTTCAGAAGGACTACGATCTTCTTGAAAGTACCGTTGTCCTTGAGGGCCTTGAGGCCTGCCAGCATGTCTTTCTCTTCCTGAGAAAGGGAAAGGTAGTCACCGTCGCCCTCTGTACCCATGCCGTAGTGAACATCAGCAGTCTTGGGGCCTTCAGAGCTCTGCTCGCCGCCCTTATTGTCGCCTACAGCGCTCTTAGCCTCTGTAGTAGTCACGAGGGATACGCTGTCATCGCCGTCCGGAAGGTCCGCGCCTTCGCCGCCGGATCTGGACAGAACTACGATAGCCGCATCGCCGTACTCAGCGAATGTGGAGCTGTTCGCGCTCTCGACCTCTGCCCAGGGAGCCTCGTTCACGCCGTACTGAGTGTTTGCCACCAGCGCGTCAGAGATGGAAGCGGGGGTCTTGCGGCCGTACTTCTCGGAAGTGGAGGTGTACCAGTCCCAGAGACCCTGGTTGATCTCGATGCCTTCCTGTGTGAGGGCGTCCTTGAGGCTGGGAGCCTGGCTGGTGTCTACAGAACCGGAACCGGTTCCGCCGTACATCAGCTCTACGCTGCCTCTGGCGAAAAGGGATACCTTGGATCCGCCTGCCAGCGGAAGTGCCTGATTGTCGTTCTTAAGGAGCGCCGCGCCCTCGGCTTCTACCTGCGCGCAGAGCTCACGCTCATACGCTCTCGAAATACTTGGTGTTCTCATCAAATCCCTGGATCTTGGAGAATGAAGTGCCAAGGGCTACGTTGATGGTCGTCGCATACTGATTAGCAAAATGATTGCCTACGATGGATCCGATGCAGAGAACTGCGAACAGGATCGTCAGAACGCGCCAAAGTCCTACTCTGGGCTTTTTGTTCATAATATTTTTCCTCCCTGTATAAATTGATCATTAACAATTGGTTTCGATATCTTTTTTATAAAGCCGGCTTACACCCAGTTCGCGCTGTTGGAGCTCTTTCCCTTGAGCTTGTAGTCGGGATTGGGTTTGTCAACTTTGCAAAATACTGCTGTATCCTCACACTCTCCGCTCACCGCGCGGATCTCGTGCTTACCGCTGATCGGCACCTCAAATTTAAATACGTGGCTGCCCGTCTTTGTTCCGATCTCTTTGCCGTCGCAGTACAGTGTGACGGATTTCTGATTGGAATAAACCTTGATCTCTATTTTGGCTTCTGCCCTGTCCGCAAAGCGTTTGGAGCAGATGTGGACGAAAGGATCTGTCTCATTCCACCACGCTTTGTAGAGGTAGAAGCTGTCCTTCTTAATCTTGCGGTCGAAAGTAATCAGACCTTTGTGGTTCATACCGGGCTCGCCGCCCTGGTCGCGGGCATCCGCCGCGAAGTCGAACATGTTCCACACATGGGTAGCCCACATGAAAGGCCTCTTCGCGAAGCACTCCAGCAGATATTCATGATAGAGCGCCTGATATTCTTCGGTCTGGTCGCCGCGGCGGGGCTTTGAGGAATGCAGGTTCGTCATCGCCTCCGCGCCGTACTCGGAATAACCCAGGCATCTGTTCGGATAGACCTTGTGAAAGAAGTCGATCCACAGGTCATTGAGCTTGAAGCCCGGTACATACCAGCCGAGGTAAAGGTTCCAGCTGACCACGTCGGTGATGTGGGCGACCTTGTTGAAGGGACCGCACATGGCGTAGCAGGCCAGCGTCGTAAATCTCGTCTTGTCCATCTCGTGACACAGGTCGTTGAGCACTCGGTGGTTGTCCAGCATATCCGCGTTGTCCTTCGTGGAGATCGTGATCTCATTGGAGACGCCCCAGCAGACGATGGAAGGGTGATTGTAATTCTGGATGATCAGCTCCTTCATCTGGGAGATGGTGTTCTCCCGTCCGTTCGGCATATGCTCGGAGATGTAGGGGATCTCCGCCCAGACCACCATGCCGCGCTCGTCGCACAGGTCGTAGAAGTACTGGTCGTGCTGGTAATGCGCGAGGCGGACTGTGTTGACGCCCATCTCGCAGATCATGTCCATGTCCTCGAGGTGCATCTCCTTCGTCAGCGCGTTGCCGATGCCCTTGCGGTCCTGGTGGCGGGATACGCCATGGAGCGGGTATTTTTTGCCGTTGAGGTAGAATCCCGTCTTGGGATCACAGGCAAAATCCCGCACGCCGAATCTGGTCTCCACACAGTCAACTTCTTTTTCGTCCACAGTGAGGACCGCCTGCGCGGTGTAGAGATAAGGGTCTTTGACACCGTTCCACATCCTTGCGTTTTCGATGCGCATCTGAGCGTCCGTTCCGTTTCCTTCCGCGACGCATTTCCCGTCCGCGTCCAGAATCCGGACTGTGACTTCTCCATCCTCACAGTTTGTATATGTCTCCACGCGGACCTCTCCGCGGGTATATCCTTCTGCCGGCCTTGCCGTCACCCTGATGCCGGGACCTCCGAAGTGATCCATATCAAAGTGCTTTTCATTCACCCTGATCAGAAAAGCATCTCTGTATATTCCGCCGTAGAAAGTGAAATCCGCTTTCTGGGGGTAAACTCTGTCGTTCCTGCTGTTATCGGCCCATACTTTGAGGTGGTTCTCATCGGCGAGAAGGTCCGTGATGTCCCAGCGGAATGTAGAGTAACCGCCGTCGTGCGTGCCGATCACAGTTCCGTTCAGCTCTGCTTTGGCAGAAGCGTTGACACCGCGAAATTCCAGGTAGATCCGCTCATCGGCGGCGAACTGCGGCTTTGTGAAATCCTTCTCGTACAGGTAGGTGCCTCTCCAGTAGTCGTTTCCGCCGTCCTGTCCGTCTATGGCGTTCCAGGTATGCGGCAGGTCCACTGCAGTTCCCATTCCATCGGGCCCGGTAAAGCGCCAGTCCCGGTTTATCTGTATGAATTCCCTCATACTCCCCTCCTGCATTGGTTTTTTACATCAGTTACAGATCTTGCAGCTATTCTTACTCTTATGCGGAAATTGTAGCAATCCGCCTCCCCGACTTTCAACGGACACGGAATAAACTGCATTTCTGACAACATAATTTACATTTCTCCAAGATGTGTGAGTCATGACGGCAGTTGTGGTAATATATAGGAGTGATGTCTTTGCAAGACATGAAGAGGTTAAGAAATGAAACAATATCTGTCAGCGATCATCGAAGATGATCCGGAGTATTCCCAATATCTGGTTCAGTGCCTGGAGCGCTACGGCGAAGAGCACGGCTGCAGCTTTAAGATCAGAAGTTTTGGCAGGGCTGAGGCTTTTCTGGCAAGTGTGCAGGGTCTCTACGACCTGGTCTTTATGGATGTGGAGCTTGGAGACGGCTGGATGAACGGGATCGAGGCCGCCCGGAAGCTGCGCGCCAAGGGAAGCATGGCCATGCTCTTCTTTATTACTAATATGCCCCAGTACGCGCCCAGCGGTTACGACGTGGACGCCATTGACTACTGTATAAAGCCCATCAACTACCGCTCTCTATCCGTCAAACTGGATAAGGCGCTGCGCATTCTCGCTAACCGAAGCGGCGTTCCGGTCAAGATCCGCGTCAAAGACGGGCTTCGCGTGGTATCCTCGGCGGATATCCGCTATATCGAGGTCATGGGCCATGATCTTATGTATCACACGGAAGATGAAGTGATCACCGCTTACGGCGGCCTCAAGGAGAAGGAAGAACAGCTTGCCGGACAGGATTTTGCCAGGTGCAGCGCCTCTGTACTGGTTAACCTTAGGTATGTGGACGGCCTTTACGGCGACGAAGTGAGCGTAGGTTCGGAGCGGATCCGGATCGGGCGCTCCCGCAAGAAAGATTTTATGACCAGACTTAACGAATATCTGGGAGGCTGAATGGCACCGACAATACTGCAGCTGCGGCCCGATCTCAACGCCGCAGCTTATTTAATTGAGATCATGATCGCGGAAGCCCTTTTTCTGAGACCTTATAGAAAAAGAAAAAATTTCGCAGCCCGCTATATCGCTTCCGGGCTGCTCCTTCTCGTCATCGGAACAGTCACCGGGATTCCCGCCCTGGCTGGTTTCCCGCGCTTTCTGTGGTTTTTTGCCGCGATGGCCGGATGCATCGCAGCGGTCTGCTTCTGTTATGAGGAAGACATTTTCACTCTGACATCCGCCTGCGTCGCCGGATTTGCCGCGCAGCACATCGCGAACAAGTTCACGATCCTCCTGGGCCTTGTCCCGATGGTCAAGTGGATCGAGGCGCAGAGCGTCACAATGCACGCGGTGTTCGAGATCCTCGTCTTCAGTTATATCTATCTGGTCATCTTCATGATCTTCGGAAGGCATCGCACCAACGCAAAGTCAAATCTTCATCTGCAGCTGCTCTCCCTGGTGATCGTTTTCACCTGCATAGGCGTAAACAGGCTGGTGGTGGATCACGCTGCCGGAGATATTTATTTCGAGATCGCGGCCTGTTTTTATGCGATCCTGTGCTGCGTCTTCGCGCTGATCATCCAGTTCACGGTCACCAAATGGCAGCAGGCGGATACAGAGCGTCTCCTGACTGCCCAGCTCTTCTCGGAGTCAAAAAAGCAATATGAGCAGTGGTCCGTCAACGCCGGTATGATCAAACACTGGATCCACGACCTGCGTCATCTGATGGACCGGATTGAGAAACTGGCCTCCCAAAAGCAGGTGGACATCCCCGATATCTCCAGAGTGAAAGCCGCGGTGGACAGCATCTCTCCCACTGCTAAGACCGGAAATGACGCGCTGGACATCCTTCTGAGAAACATGGATGATCTGTGCAGGCAGAACAGGATCGAGCTGCAGTGCGTCGCTTATGCGGACTGCCTTAAATATTTTGACGGGATGAAACTGTATTTTCTGTTCGCAAACGCCATTGATAACGCAATGGAAGGTGTCTCAGGCATTGAGGATCCCGAAAAGCGGCTCATTGACATCAGCATCAGGGCCTTCGGCGACTCCGCCTCCATCCATATCTGGAACTATTTCAGCGGGCCGATCACTTTCTCTTCGGGGCTCCCCGTCACAAATAAGGACGAGGAGGCGCACGGCTTCGGCATGAAGAGCATGCAGCGGATCGTTGACGAATTTGACGGTGTAATGCACGCGCACACGGAGGGTGAGATCTTCAATCTTGATATCATGCTGCCGGTGCCGCAGGAGGTTTAAATGAAATCCAGGATCCAGACTCCCTTTACCCACAGGCAGTACATGCTGTCGCAGGACTTCGAGATCTACTACTACAGCGATACAGGGCACTACAATGTCGACCTGCACTCCCACGATTACTACGAGTTCTACTTCTATATGGAAGGAGATGTCGAATTTGAGATCGGTGACCGCAGGCAGGCGCTCAGGAGCGGCGACTTCGTCATCGTTCCTCCGGGAACCATGCACCGCGCTTTTGTGGTGAATACGGAACTTCCTTACAGGCGGTTTGTCTTCTGGATCGGCTCCGATTTCGCCCGGCAGCTCGCGGAGCATTTCCCTGACTTCGCTTTTCTTCTTAACTATATGCGCAGGGACCGGCATCTTAACATCTTTCACAATGATCCGGTCTCTTTCAACGCGGTCCTCTCCAAAGCCCTTCAGCTTCTCGAAGAAGTTCACGGAAGCCACTTCGCAAGGGAAGCGGTCATAGAAATCCGGGTGGAGGATCTTCTGCTTCTTCTGTGCAGGACCGTCTACGACAAGGTCAATCCCTCTTCGCGCAAAGCGGCCAGCCGCCTGCACGAGCAGGTGATGGCTTATATCGACGAGAACCTCGAGGAGGATATCTCCCTCGACAGCCTCGCCGAGCATTTCTTCGTCAGCAAATACCATATTTCCCATACTTTTAAGGAACATCTCGGCATTTCCGTTCACCAGTACCTGCTGCGCAAGAGGCTCGCCGCCTGCAGAGACGCCATCATGATGAACGAGAAGATCAGTGAGGTCTGTCTCACCTACGGCTTCAAGGATTACCCCAGCTTTTTCAGAGCTTTCCGCAAGGCGTACGGGATGTCGCCTAAGGAATACCGGGAGGCCTTCTCTCTCGCGGAGCTGCAGCAGGACAATACATGACCGCAACTTTTGCAATATATACAACAATTCAATCAATTCAATATTTTGGCCGGGTTTAGTAATCTATATACAACAAAGAAAAGAACAGATCAAAACAGTAAAAACTTACTCTTAGAAACAGCAAATCCGCATTCAGTGAAAAGGAGAGACACTGCAGCAGATCAGGCAGATCCCCGGCGTGACCGGCGTCATCACAACACTTTATGATACACAGCCCGGCGAAGTCTGGAGCCAGGAGAGGATCCACGCTCTGAAGGAAGAAGTTGAGGCGGCAGGCCTTCACATCTCCGGCATCGAGAGCGTCAACATTCACGAAGATATCAAGCTCGGCAAGCCTTCCCGCGACCAGCTGATCGCTAACTATATCGAAACTCTGGAGAACCTCGGCAAAGAGGATATCCACATGGTATGCTACAACTTCATGCCCGTCTTCGACTGGACAAGGACCGAGCTAGCCAGAGTCCTTCCGGACGGCTCCACTGCCCTGGCTTACACACAGAAAGCTGTCGACGAGCTGATCCCCGAGAAGATGTTCGAGTCCATCGCAGGCGATATGAACGGCACGGTAATGCCCGGCTGGGAGCCTGAGAGAATGGAGCACGTCAAGGAGCTCTTCGAGGAATACAAGGACGTCACTGCTGATGACCTCTTTGACAACCTCAAATACTTCCTTGAGAAGATCATGCCCGTCTGCAACAAGTACGACATCAAGATGGCGATCCATCCCGATGATCCCGCATGGCCCGTATTCGGTCTGCCCCGCATCATCACCTGCAAGGAGAACATCCTTCGCATGATGAAGATGGTCGACGATCCTCACAACGGCGTTACTTTCTGCGCAGGCTCCTACGGCACAAACCTCAAGAACGACCTGCCGGATATGATCCGCTCCCTCAAGGGCAGAGTGCACTTCGCGCATGTCAGAAACCTCAAGTTCATCGATCCCAACCCGGAGACCCTGAACTTCGAAGAGGCTCCTCACCTCTCCCGCTGCGGCTCCTTCGACCTCTATGAGATCGTCAAGGCTCTGCACGACATCGGTTTTGACGGCCCCATCCGTCCCGACCACGGCAGAATGATCTGGGGCGAGGTAGGAATGCCCGGCTACGGCCTCTATGACAGAGCTCTCGGCGCATGCTACATCAACGGCCTCATCGAAGCGATCGAGAAGAATGACAGAAAGTAATACTTGAATTATCGGATTGGAGGTAATGATATGAAGCTCAATGACGAAGGATTAAAGAACAGGCAGTGGTGGGAAGAAAAAGGTTACTCTCTTCCTCAGTATGATAGAGAAACAGTAAGAAAAGCGACCAAAGAGAATCCTTTCTGGATTCACTTCGGCGGCGGCAATATTTTCAGGGCATTTCAGGCAAACGTAGTGCAGAACCTCCTCAATGACGGCGTTCTGGACCGCGGACTGACCGTAGCGGAAGGCTATGACTACGAGATCATCCAGAAGATGTATCATCCCCATGATGACCTCTCCATTCTGGTAACACTTAAGTCCACCGGCACGATCGAGAAGACCGTAGTAGGCAGCGTTATGGAGTCCCTGGAACTGGACAGCAATAACGAGCAGTCTTATGCGAGACTTCGCGAGATCTTCGGCAAGGATTCCCTGCAGATGGCAAGCTTTACCATCACAGAGAAGGGCTACAGCCTCGTAAACGGCAAGGGCGAAATGGTTCCCGCTGTCGTCTCCGATATGGAAAAGGGCCCTGAGAAGCCCCAGAGCTACATGGGTAAAGTTGCTTCCCTTCTGTATGCCCGCTTTAAGGCAGGCGAGAAGCCGATCGCCATGGTCAGCATGGACAACTGCTCCCACAACGGCGACAAGCTTAAAGCAGCTATCACTGCTTTCGCAGAAGGCTGGGTTGCGAACGGCGTCGCAGAGCCTGAGTTTGAAGCTTATGTAAAGAGTGACAAGGTCTCCTTCCCCTGGTCCATGATCGACAAGATCACTCCTCGTCCCAATGAGTCCGTCGAGAAGATCATCAACGCTGACGGCATCGACGATCTGGCTCCCGTTATTACCACCATGAAGTCCTATGTGGCTCCTTTCGTAAACGCCGAGGAGACCGAGTACCTCGTCATCGAGGACGATTTCCCGAACGGAAGACCCGAACTTGAAAAGGGCGGCATCATGTTCACCGACAGGGAGACCGTCGACAAAGTAGAGAAGATGAAGGTCTGCACATGCCTCAATCCTCTGCACACAGCACTGGCTGTTTACGGCTGCCTTCTGGGCTATGATCTCATCTCCAAGGAGATGCAGGATGAAGAGCTTGTAAGCCTCGTGAAGACGATCGGATACAAGGAAGGGCTTCCGGTTGTCATCAACCCCGGCATCCTTGATCCCAAGGAGTTCATCGACACTGTCCTCAATGTCAGAATTCCCAACCCCTTCATGCCTGACACGCCTCAGAGAATCGCAACCGATACCTCTCAGAAGCTTGCGATCCGCTTTGGCGAGACCATCAAGGCATATGATAAAGCTGAGGATCTCGATGTCGCGGACCTCAAACTCATCCCGCTGGTCCAGGCCGGCTGGCTCCGCTACATGATGGGTATCAACGATGAAGGCGAAGTCTTCGAGATCTCCCCCGATCCGCTGGCAGCTACTGTACAGCCTGTAGTGGCAAAAATCAAGCTCGGAGAAAACGAAGATGTTGAAGCAGCCATCGCTCCTCTTCTCCACAACGACGCGATCTTCGGCGTAGACCTCTATGAGGTCGGTCTTGCTCCTAAGGTAGTCACTTACTTCAAGGAACTCACCGCAGGTCCCGGCGCTGTCCGCGCGACACTGGTGAAATACGTACACTGATTGTTTGGGCAATAATTTGGCGTCCGCTTGTTTAAAAACAGGCGGACGCCTTTACTTTTACAAAAATCCCATTTACGATAGGACGTGAATTCATCAATTTTTTGACATAACCGCAGGTGACACAATCCTATGAACTACGAAGAATTTATCAAGAACTACCACGGCCTGAGCCCTTTCGCGGACAATATCGGCCTGAGACTTACTGCTATGAGCGACGGCCACTGTGAGGGGGAAGTCCCGGTCACTCCCGCTCTCTTTAATCCCATCGGAACCATCCACGGCGGCGTCTATTATACGCTTGCCGACACTGTGGGCGGCAGCGCGGCCCGGACCAGAGGTCAGATTCCCACTACGATCGAGGGCAAGCTCAATCATATCCGCGCGGCCACAAGCAAGGATAAAAAGCTCATCGCCAAAGGGGATGTCGTCCACTTCGGTCAGAAGACAATTGTGAGTTCTGTGGAGATCACAAACGACAGCGGCCAGACTCTTGCAGTAGGCCTTTTCACCTTCTTCGCGCTTGACAAGAGAGATCTGAAGACCTGGGTCTGACCCCTCCTCACATCCTCCTAATCATACATGCCACCGTATATACCAGCTTCTCCTCCGGCGTCTCAAGACTGCTGCCCAGCAGCTTCTTGATGTTGGCCATTCGGTAGAGGATGGTATTTCTGTGGACGTACATCTCCTCCGACATCGCCTTGATGCTGCCGCCGCAGCGCAGGTAGGACTCCAGCGTCGCGAGATACTCCCCGCCGTGCTCCCGGTCGTACTCGATAAGGGGCGCCAGCGGCTTATCCGAGAGGTCCCGCAGAAGTGCCCGGTCCTCCACCAGGTACAGCATTCTGTAAAGCCCCATCCCGTCAAAATACTGCATTCTCCGCTCTCTCTTCTGCGCCATCTCCGCGGCTGCCCGGGCGCGTTTATAGGCCAGGTGCAGGTTCACTATGTCTTTCACCTGATCGCTCACGCCGATAAAGACCCTGCGCTCCGGCATCTTGCTGCGCATGCGCTCCGAAAACGCTCCCAGGATCTCCCTGCTCTCTTCCTCCCCGATCGCGTTCATGATGATCACGAAATAGGACGCGTAATAGAAAAAATGCCCGTTGTGGGTCAGATTTGTCAGATACAGCTGCATACGGTAGGCGATCCTCTTGCGCTCCACAGTATCCATTTTGTCCAGGTCTCCTGTGGATACCAGCGCCACCTGAAATGTCCCGTCCAGGTCATAATGCGGCAGCAGATCCCTGGTGTACAGATCCTGCGCCTCCGGCTGCTCGATGGCATGAATGAATGCATCGGAGATCTGCTCATCCGTGGAGGACTGCACGAAGATCCGGAAGGTCAGGTCCTTGATCAGGTCTGCCAGAAATACTTCCCAAGGCACAGTCAAAAGAGGAAAATCATTTTTATTGCAATAGTCCTGCACAGACTGAGGGATATCCTTTACATAGTATCCTGTGTTCACGACAAGTCCCGAGGAATTATGTGTGGATAATTCCTCCACCAGTTCCAGCATATCCTCTTCTCTCTGAAAACCGAGCCCCGTCGTCACAGCCAGTTCCTTGCCGGAAAAGTTCTGGATGATCGTCAGGTCTTCCAGCATTAAAAGCCAGCTGATGGAATTGGACCAGCCGCTGTTCCCGGCGATCATCTTCATCTTGTAGCGGTCCTGGGAGACGACCAGCATATCCTCAACAGTAAAACCCATTTTTCCACCTCCGAAAGACACGTGTCCGCATATTCCGCACATCTTCCTTCTATTGTACTACCTTTGTGCTCTGAGCACAATTTATGCATTTATCTTTTGACACACAGCCTATAGAAATGAATATCCTATTTGATATCATGTACTTAGAAAACAAAAGAGAACAGCGATCGGTTCGTCTGATCAGTCACAATAGATAGAGGATCAACAAGGGAGGATACAGACATGACAATGAACGGAATGATTACAAGCGGAAACGTCAACAGCAGCCTGGTGCCTGAGTGGGCACGCGCAGAGCGCTATGAGTATTGCGAAGATTTCTATGAGAGCTATACAACAGGAAAGGGAAACAGGATCCTGACAAAGATTGCTTCCATCCTGACATCTTTATTCATCTGAGGGGATTGATCTTCGGATCACGAAATATAAAAAAGGTGCTGCCGGTCCGGCAGCACCTTTTCTTTTCATTTAAACCGGATCCCGGCCTGGATCCTGGCCCGGTTCAGCACCTCGTTGACCTCAAGGCTGCTCTGCAGGCGGCTATAGCAGAAGTCATAGTCCTTCTCTTTCACCACCCGGATAAACTGTGTGAATTCCGGTATCATTCTCCGGTCTTCATACGGCTCTCCGCAGACCTTCGTGGTCCCATCCCGCAGCTGCAGCGTCACTTTACCGACAACATTGGGCTTTTGTTCGCTGGTGATAAAGCCTTTTGTGCCCTGGATGACTCCGCCGCAGTCCCCGTCGCAGTCTTTTGCCGCAGTGCATACCGCGGTGAATCCCGGATACAGCATCAGGAGGATGCCGCTGGTATCAATGTTCCTCTCCATATTCGGATAATAGGAGATACTCTCCGGCTTCCCGAACAGCCCCATGACATAGTGAATGTTATAGAGATTGAGGTCCATCAGGGCGCCGCCGGACTTTTTGGGATCGAAGGCCGGCGCGATAATGCCCTTTTTGAAGTTGTCATAACGGCTGGAATACTGGCAGAAACGGCTCTGGACCAGTTTGATCTCCCCGATCAGAGGAAGCCACTCCCGGATCATCTGATAGCCCGTCATATAGGCCGTCGTGATCGCCTCAAAAAGGAAGAGTTTCTTTTTTCGCGCCAGCGCGGCGAGATTCTCCGCTTCTCCGGCGTTGTCCGTCATCGGCTTCTCCACGATGACGTTCATCCCCTTCTCAAGCGCTTTTCTGCAGTACATGAAGTGAAGATTGTTGGGAACGGCCACATAGACTGTGTCGATCCCCGATGCGCACAGCTCATCCAGGTCATGCACGGCATTCGGAATCTTATACTGTTCGCTAAGGACCTGCGCCTTTTCAAATCCCTGGGGGCTTCCCATGATCGATACGATCTCAAGGCCTTCCATTTTGATCAGTTCCGGAAGAAAATCCTTTACGATCCAGCCTGTTCCTATGATACCGAGTTTCATATTCCCTCCATGTTGTCCGGCGGCCGACTGCCGGCTTTCGCTACTTGTTTCTGGTCAGCCAGTGCCGTATGAAAATATACAGGCAGATAATAAAGGCCAGTATATAGCCGAAGAATCCCAGTGCGGGAATCCCGAGCAGCTGCGGTTTCATCTCCGTCGTGCAGATGATGCTGGAACTGATGAGCAGTGCCATGACCCACAGGCCCATGACCACATTTCTCACGAGTCTGCGCATCAGATGTGAGAATTCCTTCGTCGCGCCGAGTTCCATGTTCACCCTGGCCTGACCCTTGAGGTACTCCTCCAGCGCTATTTTGACCAGGGGCGGGATGTCCAGCGAGCGGCCGACCGCCTTATAGACGCGTCTTCCCGCCTTGCCGGCCTCTGTCCGGAAGTCAAAATTCTGCAGCATCTCCTCCTTGAGCCTGCCCGCGGCGATCTCCGCCATATTGATGTCCGGGCTGATGTTGAGAAGGACGCCCTGCATCTGGGTGAGGCCGCGAACGAGCATCGTCATGCCGTGGGGGAGCTTGATGGAATTGTTCTTCATGATCTCCATCGTATCTTTGAAAAACTCCACCGCGTCTATGCTTCCCATAGAGGCATTTCCGTAGCGGTCCATGAGGTTCCTGAGTTCTCCGTAGAGCTTGCCGGAATCAATCTTGCCCTGGATATCGCCCAGTTCCAGGATCGTAGCTTCCAGAACAGCGATGTCTCCCACCGCGATGGCTCTGACCGCCCTGGCCATAAGGTTTCTGTCCCGGTTGGTCAGTCGTCCCATCATGCCCATGTCGATCCAGACGATCTTGCCGTCCATGACCTTGACATTGCCAGGGTGAGGATCCGCATGGAAGAACCCGTCGTCCATGACCTGCTTGACATAATTGTTGACGAGCTTCCTTCCGATCTCGCCCAGGTCATACCCTTCCGCCTGAAGACTCTTTCTGTCGTCCACAGGACAGCCGCCGATATATTCCATGACCAGGACTCGGGAAGTAGTATACTCGTGGTACAGCTTCGGGCACCGGATATAGCGGATTCCCTGCTGATTGCGGGTGAATTCCTCCATATTGGCGGCTTCCTTGAGAAAGTCCATCTCCTCCTGCGCGGTAGCCCACAGCTCATCCAGGACCATATCCAGATCGACAACGTTTTTGAAGCCGCCCACCGGCGGAAGCAGTTTCACTGCCCGCTTGAGGAGGCCGATGTCTCTTGCCATGATGTCGTAGATGCCCTTGCGCTCTACTTTGACAATGACATCCGTCCCGTCAAGGAGCCTGGCTCTGTGAACCTGTGCGATGGAAGCTGATCCGAGCGTCTCCTTCTCGATCGAGGAGAAAATATTGTGCCAGTCCTCTCTGTAGGAGCGGTTGATAACCTCCTCCACTGTCTCGAAAGGCATGGGAGTGACCTCAGAGGTCAGCTTCATCAGCTCATCACAATAACGCTGCGGCAGCACGTCGGAGTGAAGCGACATGATCTGTCCCAGCTTGACATATGTGGGGCCGAGATCCTCCAGGATCGCGCGCAGTTTCTCCGGCGTGACACCTCTTGTGATGTGGTGTTTGCGAAGGACTGCTGTGATCTCTCCCAGCCTCTCCCTGTTGTCTATTTTGGCCTTATCGGACTGCCCGGCGCTCTCCGGCCCCTCGACAGTGGTCTCATTCTCGGGATTCAACGGTAATTATTCCTCAGTCTTGGGCGATGCTTCAGTCTTCTCAATGAAAGCCTTGAGGTTCTCAAGTTCCTCAGCGCTCATCATAGCGATCTTTTCTTCGAGGGTGACTTCCTTCTTCTCCTCAGTCACTTTCTTCTCTGCGGCTTCGTCAATGGTCTTCCTGACGTTGCGCTTGAGTTCCTGATTGAGTTCCTTGCCCTGTTCGACGGTAAGTTCGCCCTTCTTTACAAGCTCATCCACCATCTGCTGGGATTTCTCCACGGTCATAGCCGCCGCGCCGATTCCCATCAGAACGAATTTCTTGATTCCGTCGCCAATCATTTTATCCATTGCCAATACCTCCTATATGTATTTACAAGTTCCATTCTCAAGAGAATAGTTTCGGGATCAGGGCATATAACTTCGGGAAGAAGATAATGCCGCCGACCACCGCCGACCAGATCGCCGCGATGAGCACTGCGCCCGCGGCACAGTCCTTGGCTCTTCTGGCCAGGGGCCGCCATTCCTCCGTCACCAGATCTACGACAGATTCCACTGCAGTGTTCGCCAGTTCCAGCCCCATGATCAGGCCGAACAGCACAAAACACAGACACCATTCTGTCTTGGAGATCTGCAGGATGAATCCGAAGATCATCACCAGCACCGCGACCAGAAAGTGGATCTTGATATTGCGCTCTTCAACAAAGCAGACCACAATGCCCTGCCATGCATTTGCGAAACTGGTGACCAGTTTCTGCCTTCTATGACGGTTTTCATCGCCGGGTCCGGGACGTCTTTTCTTCGATGCCATCGCTTCTGGTCCGCCTTTCTAACATGTCATTAGTATATCACTATTTTGGCCCTTTCGACAATCGAGTAGGCTGCACCTGCTCGATTGACTGTTGTCCAGGGGTGCGTCTTCGTGCAAGCACGAGATGCGCCCCCCGCTTATCGCACAAAAAAGGAAGGCGCCGCATCCTGCTGACCGGTCAGCAGGATGAAGCACCCTCCTATAAATCTGAATCTGTCATTCTCTTACCACTACCGAAATTCCGTTAGGAATACATGTCAGGCTCGCGTCTTCTCCCATGATCTCTCTTGCCCTACCGTAAGCAGTTGCAAGGTCCGGAGCGTATTCCATCTTGAGTCCTTCGATCATTCCCTTCTGGTCCGCGTTTGCCACAAAGATGACCTTGTGCCTGCGGACGATCCTGGCCAGGATCTGGCTGCACCACTGGTCGGGCGCGGTCTTCTCCTGCGGCGTCGCGAGGAACTTCCGATAAGCCGTCTCGATGTCGGGCTCGTCCGCGATAATGTGGTAGAAGAAGTCTCCGCCTGTTCCATCCGAGCAGGATGCCAGCATAATGATCACTCCGTTTTCCTTTACTGTCGCTTCCGCCGCGGTCATTCCCTTGGGGGACTGATAGGCGTTCTGGTCCAGCGGATATCCTCCGTTTGTCGTGATCACGATGTCCGCGTAAGCGGGCTTCACACAGACATATTCCGCGATGAAATCACATCCTTTTCTGTGCGCGGTCTCGAAGTTTCCGGCAAAGGCAGCTACAGTCTTCTTATTCTCATCGATCACAACATTTACAATGTATGCCAGGTTGGCCATCCGCGCTGCTGCCAGCATATCTTCGTGCATAGGGTTGTGATCCAGGATCCCTGTTCGGGAGAAGGGACTGTCGATGAATTTGGAACAGTGATTGCCCATTACCGTGACCGCATCCGCGACACCGGGTAGGATGCTCTTGCGCCCTCCGGAAAATCCGGCAAAAAAGTGCGGTTCGATAAATCCTTCCGCGATCAGGAGAGAGGCATTCACAGCCACCTTGTCAAGGATGCAGTCGGGACCGCTGGGGAGCACCCCCACCTTGACATTCGTCGCTGGGTTGTGAGCGTCGTGTACGACAATGCGGTCCTTAAACTCTTCGTAGAGTTCCTTTCCGAGTTTACCCTCCAGTTCCGCGGTAGTCGTTGGCCGGTGAAACCCCGTCGAGACCAAAAGTGTAATGTCGATCTCCGGGCTGCCCTCCCGCAGTTCTCTGATCATGTTCGGCAGAATATCCCTGCTCGGAACCGGTCTTGTGTGGTCGCTGATGATGATCACACAGTCTTTCTTTCCCCTGGCCAGCTCGCTGAGCCTGGGGCTGTCGATGGGATGCTCCATCGCCTCACGGACGATCTCTATCCCCTTTTTATCACTTGCCAGCTTGTCAACATTACTTGTCAGGACCGGCGTGTCATCCGGCACTTCCAGGTCCTGGGTGGTGTGCGCATAGAAAAATTTTACTGTTTTCAAGCTTGCTCTCCTTTGATCAAATGACTGAAATTACTGAAACGCAGAGCTTTTATATACGGCAGGACCTGCCGCGGCACTGATGTTACTGAAGGAAGAAGCACAGCACGCCCGCCACGACGACAAATACCACACAGTACTTGACCGCTCTGGAGAGGATCGTGCTCTCCTGACCGGTCAGGCCTGCGCTGGCTGCGCCTATAGCGATACCCTGAGGGGAGATCATCTTGCCGATACCCGCGCCGCAGGTATTGGACGCCACAAGCCAGGAAGGATCCGAGCCGATCGCAGCCGCGGTCTCAGCCTGCATGGGTCCGAAGAGGACGCAGGTGGAAGTACCGCTGCCGGTGACAAAGCCGCCGAGAGTTCCAATCAGAGGGGAGATGAACGGGAAATACTTGCCGGTAGCAGTTACCAGGAACGCTGCGATATCCGGCGTCATGCCCGCGTATCCCATGATCTTGGCAGTCGCGAGAACACTCATGATCGTGACTATTGTCTTGACATTGTTCTTAACAGTTCTTCCAAACACACTGATCAGTGTGTTGACAGAAGCTCCCTGGATCAGTCCGCCGATCACGGCAGAGATGATGATGATCACGCCGGGAGTGTTGACCCAGGCAAAAGTCAGCTTGGAATCCGGATTTCCCAGGTAAATGTGGAAACTGCTCTTGATCGCTGAAAGAGGCTGCTTGATGAAAGGCACAAGGCTTGTCAGAACAAGCAGGACAAAGATCAGAAGGAAAGGCGCCCATGCGACTGCCGCTTCCTTGAGAGTAATGGCTTCGGAACTGTCTGCTGCCCCCGATGCCTTCGCCCTGTACTCCTCGGGCACTTCGCCCTTTCTCATCCTTGCAAAGACCACGATGGCGACCATGCTGCAGATCGCGCCGATGATGTCCGGAAGTTCCGGACCCACAAAGGTCGCGAAGATAAACATGGGAACGATAAAAGATACCAGAGCTACGATGATCATACCGATCATGCCTTTGAAAGCCTTGAACCCCTTACCGACAATGAATACCAGAAAGAAAGGGAGCATCACAAAGATCAGGAGCTCAATCTTGGCCGTATCCGCAGAGAGCTTTACTACGTCCAGTCCTGTGATATTGGAAATGGTAGTGGTGGGAACACCTACAGAACCGAATGCTGTGGGCATCGAATTGACTACGAGGCAGCCGACAACAACCGGAATGGGCTCCATGCCGAGGGCGATCAGGATTCCCGCGGGAATCGCAACTGCGGTTCCGAATCCCGCCATGCCTTCCATGAAGTGTCCGAAAGCCCATGCGATCAAAAGAGCGAGGACGCGCTGGTCCGTGGAGACGCTCGCCAGCATCTTCTTGATCTTCTCCATAGCGCCGGTTTCCAGACTGAGATTATAAGTAAACAGCGCCGCGACAATGACAAGGCAGATCGGCCACAGTGCGTTGAGGGCCCCTTCGAGCGCCGCAGTGAGCATAAAGACCGAATTGAACTTCCAGATCGCGACAGATTCGATCGCTGTGATGATAACAGTAATAATACAGGCTTTGTAGCCCGGCATTTTCAAGACGCTGAGAGCGACCATAAGCCAGATGATCGGAGCCAGCGCAAGAATAAAGTGAACAAACTGCATAGTTCTTCTCCTTTGCTGAAAAAGAAAAGCGGTGCACGCGCAGTTACACCGCTTTTCTGTCCGGAGTTCTCTTTGTGAGTGCTACCGGTAACGGATAAGTATATTCACCTCCGCCTTCAAAGGCGGGAACTCCCAATCGTTCCGATCAGCGAACCTTATAGCAGACCTTGCCCGGGTTCAGGATCATCTTCGGATCAAAGACTTGCTTGATGCCTTCCATGATGCGCATCTGGGCGTCGCCGGAGAAGTCCGCGAGGAATTCCATCTTGCCGTGTCCGATTCCGTGCTCGCCGGAGATCAGGCCGCCCATCTCTGCTGCCTTCGCATAGATGTCTTTCATGAAGACTTCGACGTCTTTTTTAAATGTTGCCTCATCAACAGTGTCATCTCCGCATGCGTAGATGTGAAGGTTGCCGTCGCCTGCATGGCCGAAGCTCTTGATCTTGAAGCAATATCTGTCCTCTGTGGACTTGACGTACTTAAGATACTCCGCGATCTTGGTCACGGGAACAACGACGTCGCACTCGTCAAGCCATGTTGTCTCGGCTTCGATCGCCTCGAGGAAGGAAGAACGTGCTGCCCATGCGTCGCGCTTCTTGGCGGGGGAATCCGCTACAAGAACGTCGATGGCGCCCTCTTCGAGAACCACTTCCGCCGCCTTCTCTACCAGGTCGTTGAGCTGGTCGAAATCGTCTCCGTCGAATGTCACGAGCAGATATGCGCCGACTTCCACACCGCCGAAGGACTTGGGGAAAGTCTCTCTTCCGATGAATCTCTCGGAAGCGAGGACGATCTCTCTCTCCATGAATTCGACAGCCTGAGGATTCAGACGGTTCTTCATGAAAAGCGGAACTGTCGCAATGCAGTCATCGAGGTTCTCGAAAGGAATGATCAGGGATACTGTCTCCTTCGGAGCAGGGATGACTTTCAGAGTGAGCTCCGTGATGATTCCGAGAGTTCCTTCGGAACCGATCATCAGATGAAGCAGGGAATAACCTGTACTGGTCTTGGAAACTGTAGCGCCGAGCTTGATGATCTCACCTGTAGGAAGTACTACGGTCATAGCGCGCACATAATCTCTTGTGCAGCCGTACTTGACAGCGCGCATGCCGCCTGCGTTGGTTGATACGTTTCCGCCCAGGGTTGCAAACTTCTCACCCGGATCCGGGGGATAAAGGAGGCCTCTGCCAAGAGCGTCCTCAGCCAGATCGTGCAGAAGGACTCCGGGCTGTACGCGGACGACGAAATTATCCTCATCGTACTCCAGAATCTTGTTCATCTTCTGCATGTCGATCATGACACCGCCGTGAATGGCTACAGACGCTCCTGTCAGGCCGGTACCGGCACCGCGAGGGATGATTGGGATATTATTATCATAGCAGAGTTTCGCGATAGCTGCGATATCTTCTGTCGTCGTCGCATCTACAACTGCGTCGGGGGGATTTGAGCCGTAGATGGGCATCTCATCGCGGTAAAAATCTTCGTTAATGTCCTTGCCTGAGTGCACCTTGCCGGGCACGATCTTCTCAAGTTCAGCAAGAAATTCAGGAGTCACTTTGTTGTACTGCATGCTTTGCTCCTTTCATAAAACCCGTTTCATCTCGAACGGTCCGCTGCCTGTGTGAGCAGCGTCTGGATTATCTGTGTCCTAAATATTACCCCTTCAGTGGTTAACCACTTCTGCCGAATTGGTTCTACCACTTACAATATAATAATAAGCCCCCCCTGTACAAATTGTCAATTAATCAATCCATACAGGCAGGCTTTTCTATGTTTTTACCAAATCACGGCGAGTCGTTTTGTAACCATTTCACCGCGAATCTTTGAATTGTCTGATATATTCGAAATGGCGGCTCAGGCCTTCCAGACCCGTGCGCAGGTCGCTGTTGATCACGCCCATCACAAGCATGCGGTGCGTGTCCTCGAGCTTGTGATTGCTCTTCATGCCCTCGATGATCTTCCCCCTGAGCACGGGGATATAGTCCTCGATCACGTTGGTCAGCGCACGGTAGGTGGTGATCAGGTAGTCGTTGCGGGAGGCCTCGATCAGCGTCATGTGAAGCGCCATGTCGTGTTCGTAGCGGTCCTTCTCCGTCTCAGCCCGCAGCAGAGCCTCCAAATGCTTCCCGATAATGATCTTCTGCTGTTCCGAGGCGTAGTCAACAGCCAGATGCATCGCTTCTCTCTCAAGACAGTAGCGGAACTGCGTGAGGTCGTCTCTGCCCATCCCTTTCATCGTATAGATGAGGGACAGCGTCTCCGTCATCGGCTCGTCAAAATTCAGAGAGATGTAGTGTCCTGCCCCGTGCTGGGAGGATGTGACTCCCATATTCTCCAGTATGCGCAGTCCCTCTCTTACAGAATTGCGGCTGATCCCCAGCTGCTCCGCAAGTTCCCTCTCTCCGGGCAGTCTGTCGCCCGGCACGAGATTTCCGTGGAGTATCTCTCCTCTCACGTAATCGATCACAAGCTGATAAGGCTTCTCTTTTACATTTTCCTGGCTGTTCATCATCGATATTTTCCTAAATCTAAGACAGTTCACAGAAGGTGCTTACGGGTGCGGGCACCTCTATTTCAGTATCCTTTGAACGCAGGAGAAATGCAAGTTCTTTATTGCTGAAAGCGGAGCGGCAGCTCCATGCGGTTGGATTCCAGAAGATCTCTGTCCCGAAGAATGCTCTCCGCAGGCCCGTCCGCGGCGACTCTCCCCTCCGAGAGCAGGATCACACGGCCGCAGGTGTCATAGATCATGTCGAGGTCATGGGACGTGATGACCTTAGTACACGGGAGCTTTTTGATCGTGTTAATAATGATCCGTCTGTTGTAAGGATCCAGCGCTGAGGTCGGCTCGTCCATAAGGAGCACCTCCGGGTTCATAGCCAGCACAGTCGCCACTGCCGCCATGCGCTTCTCACCGCCCGAAATCTTGTGGTTGTAAAGACCCTTTAGTTTCTCCTGCCCCAGTTCTTTCAGGACCTGCTGCGCTCTCTGCTCCGCTTCCTTCTGCGTCATCCCGTAATTGAGGAGCCCGAAGAGCATGTCCTCCCAGACTGTAGGCATGAACATCTGATTGTCTGAGTTCTGCAGGACAAAACCAAGCTTGCGCCGGATCTGCGAGAGATTCCGGGGACTGACTTCCTCGCCGTCCACAATGATCTTTCCCTCTGCTGTTCCGCTCACGCCCTTATTTCCCGCGCCGGGCCCGGCGAGCCCCAGAAGCAGCTTCATGACTGTGGATTTGCCCGCTCCGTTGGCGCCGATCAGACCCACAGTCTCTCCTTTTTCTATCGCAAAGGAAATATCCGAGAGCACCGGCTTTCCCTTTTCATATGCAAATGTCACATTCTCAAACCGGATCATCTCTCACCTCATTACCGATGTGCCGAGCAGCTGCGTAAGGTTCACAAAGCGCGCCGCGATGAACAGTGCGCACCAGAATGCAGCGTACAGTACGTCTCTGATCGAACTTCCGCCTCCCTGAGCATAGTAAAACTCTCCGTGATAGCCCCTTAGCAGCATCGAGGAATACAGTTCCTCCGCCCGGTCCATACTTCTTAACAGGAGCTGGCCCAGAAAGGATCCCCACGCTTTGTAATGGATCCCCTTCTGTCCCGGCGCCCGCAGGCTGTAGGCCTGGGTCATCACATTGGCTTCCTCCGCAAGCACTGCTGCGTACCGGTAAGTCAGGAGCAGCAGCGTCACCAGCATCTCCGGCACATGGATCCCACGCAAGACTGCGCAGATTGCCTCGATCCTGGTGGATGCCACCAGCAGAAAAGAAGCCATAAGGCAGAAAACTCCCTTCATAAGCAGCGTGATCATGGAGATCATCCCTGTAGTCACCACAAAGGAACCGAGCGGAAAGGCCGGCGTCCTGTCCAGGATCGGGTTGAAGATCCCCACCGCGCATACGATCGGCAGCACGAACCGCAGCTTATAGAAGCACGTGGAGACCGGGATCCCGCTGACCGCAAAGAGCAGCACCGGATACAGAACCATAAACATAAGTCCGCTGGGGTTGTATTTATCAAACGATACAGTGGTCAGTATGTATGCCACCGTCACTAATAACTTCGCTCCGGCACTCGCTTTATGCAGCGGGGAATTCCCCGAGGCCAGGGCGTCCATCTCACGCAATTCGTGGATGGAGCGTTCAATATTCTGACTCATTGTTATTCTTTCTTTAAATCAAAACGGAAGCGTTGGATCCTGTTGGTGATCAGATGCAACGCTCCCCCGTTTCGGTACGCAAACCTGTTTTTCTAATATTCTCGTCCCTGCCGAACGTTTTTGATGAAGTAGTTCCTTCCTGTGGTAACCCTTTACTTGCTATTTTCGGCACAAAGGCGTCTCTGGCAAAAAATTGCGTCCATGAAGATTACTGGTCTCAGCGCTATTGTCTGATTTTTATGACTTTTCTTCAGTAATCCCTGTATTTGGTGGACGTAAGTATATGTAAATAAAGCTTCTGTGCCGAATTCTTAATTGGCTGAGTTGCTAATCGGCCAATTAAGGCCTTTCCGTCCCTTGTTTGCGGACGATTTTTTTCTAAAAATGTTGTTCTGTGCCGAATTCCTCTTCTTAACACCGGCAAGGCGCCATCAGACCCAAAGCAAACAATTAGTTCCTCTTTCTGAAGAAGCGCCCGGTATAGCAGATCAGCAGAGCCGCTCCCGCGACCATCGCGCTGCCCACAATGCCTGAGACCGTCGTTCCCATGGGATTGTCGCTTCCGGCAAAAGCATAATCCGGCAGGAAGGAGGTCTTCTCCTGGATGCCTGCCGCGGTCTCCGAAACGGTGCTGCTTACGCCGAAGTTCTCCTCGTCCAGCCCCATGTTGGCGCTGTAGCCCGCCTCCTCGTTTCCAAAGAGCGCCCATTCCAGTCCGTCGGGGTTGGAACTCGCGAAGTGGGAAAAGATGCCGCCGACGACCACCGCTGCTGCTGCCAGTGTGATGATAACAGTCCTGAGGGATCTGGAAGATCCGCTGCGGACTTTCTCCGATACATCCACAT
The DNA here is from genome assembly GCA_902781325.1 of uncultured Lachnospiraceae bacterium. Classification (GTDB taxonomy): domain Bacteria; phylum Bacillota; class Clostridia; order Lachnospirales; family Lachnospiraceae; genus CAG-791. The sequence continues at coordinate 9,764 of CACZJD010000014.1, read as the reverse complement.
CGCGCAGCAGTTCCGGTCTGACAGCGTACACATAAGTCAGTACCGCAGCTGTGATCAGGCCCTCCACGAGGCCAATGGCCAGATGAATGGGAAGCATCAGGCCGCAAAAAGCGCTGAAAGGAAGCTCTGTGATCCCGGACAGCGTCGTCTCAAGAACCACCGAAAACGCGCCCATCTGCAGAGTTACGACACAGCCTATGATCGAAGCGGCAATGATCCTGGCTCTCTGGGCTGCCTCCGCGCCGAAATTCTCAAACAGTCTGCTTCTCATGATCGGCCGCCAGATCAGGTAATACCCGACAAAGCACCCATAGAACGCCATGTTCCAAATGTTGGCGCCAAGCGCCATCAACCCTCCGTCGGCAAAAAAGAGACACTGGATCGTCAGCACCACGGCCATGGACAAAAAGCCCGCCTGAGGCCCCAGGAGCGCGGACAGGAGCATTCCTCCGCACATATGTCCCGAAGATCCGGTCCCCGGAATCGTATAGTTGATCATCTGTCCCGCGAAGACCAGAGCGGAGGCCACCGCCATGGTGGGGAGTTTCTGTGTGTTCTCGTCCGCTGTCAGTTTTTTTACAGATAATCCCACTGTTGTTCCGGATGCGACGTACATCGTAGCCGCCACGGCAGGGGAAAGAAGAGCGTCAGCCATATGCATGATAAAACACCTCCAAAGCGTCAATATTCTTGTGTTAAGTTTATAACGCTTCGAAAATGTCATACAAGCCCCCCGGGGGGTTATATTTTAGTGCTTTATCACGTCACCTCATTCAACTGATTTTAGCGATTCCACCATGTCGATCTTCCGGATGTAGAAATAGGAGAAGAAATTCACCGACAGCGAGAAGATCACCGTCAGTATGACTGCATAGAGATAACTTCGACCATGCAGGCCGTGGCCGAAGATCATATACTCCATCTCGATCGTCCCGATCAGCCAGCGATGGAGCCATTTCCCGCCGAGAAGCCCCAGGGCGGCTCCCATCATAGTGAGAATGATATTCTCGCGGTAGACGTAGGACGCCGTCTCTCCGTCATAGAATCCGAGGACCTTGAGAGTCGCCAGCTCGCGGATACGCTCCGTTACATTGATGTTGGTCAGGTTGAAGAGCACAAGGAAAGCGAGCGCTGCCGCCGCACCGATGATGATCCACACAACAACGTCCAGGCTCTTCATGCTCTCGTGGAAGTGATCGCGGGTCTCATCAATGCTGTTATAGGTTATCACGCCCTTGATCTTCGAGACTCTCTCTGCAGGATTTTCTGCTGCCTTTACTAAGAGCACGTTGTCGCGCGGCCTCTCTCCGAATACCTTTTTGTAATATGAGGCCGTCATGTGAACGTAATGGCCGACGTAGTTCTCGCAGATGCCGCACACTGTCACCGGATACTCTTTCTCATCACTGTCGAGGAGAGCGATCGTATCGCCCTCTCTGATCCCGAGATTGTCTGCCAGTTTCTCGTCTATGACTACCGCCTCGTCCGTCGGAGCCAGCCGGGGAAGTTCTCCCACCTTGCCGTAGCGGCGCAGTCCGTCTGCCCTCGGATAAAGGCAGATATAGTCCTCTGCTATGGGGTGTGTGCCCTCCGGATCAGAATAAGTCGTCCAGCCCGATGTGGACCTGAGGGCAACGCCGTCGATGGTTCCCTCATCGGTACGCACACTGACTCCCCTGTCATAACATCCCATAAAAGACTCGATGCCGGGCTCCGCCTCCAGCGCCTCCATCATCTCCGCGCGATCCGATGGGTTGAGACCGGCGTCTATGGAGATCGTCGCGTTGTAAGGCATCAGGTCATCGAACTGCCAGGTCAGAACGTCGAAGATGGAATCCCTCAGTCCAAAGCCTGTAGCCAGCAGCGCTGTACAGCCCGCGATTCCTATAATGGTCATCCAGAAGCGCTTTTTGTAGCGGAAGAGATTACGCGCGCTGACCTTCTGGATGAAGGAGAGCCGCCTCCAGACCGGCCCGATATATTCGAGAAATATGCGCTTGCCCGGTTTGGGCGCGCGGGGACGGAGAAGCTCCGCCGGTTTAGCAAGCAGCGTCGTATAACAGGCCGCGAAGGCAGCTCCCGCCGTCGCAAGGACTGCAGCCCCCAGTGAATAGAGGACTACCACCGGTGAAATGCTCATCTCCAGTTTGGGCAAAAGATAGAGGATCCCCCACTCGTAATAGATCAGAGAAGGCAGCGCCGTGCATCCGATCAAAAGCCCCGTCCCTCCTCCGACAAGGCTCGCAGCCAGCGCGTAACCGATGTATTTGATGGAAATAGATGCCGTGGAGAAGCCCAGCGCTTTCATCGTGCCGATCTCCGCGCGGTGATCTTCTACCATTCTGGTCATGGAAGTCAGGGAACTGAGCGCCGCCACAAGGAAAAAGATCAGGGGAAATACATCCGCGAGATTTCCCATGCGCTCTGAATCGGAAGAAAACTCCACATAGCTGCGGATCGTCTCCCGGTCGAGTATATACCACTCCCCGCTCGAGGTATCCAGCCCCGACAGGGCGCTTCCACTGCCGCTGCTGCCTGACTCCGCGATCCCTGAGATCAGGGCCGCTGCCATGTCCGCGAATGTGACTTCTTCCGTCACCTGCTTTTCGCGGATCCCCGCCCTCTCTCTCGCCATAGGCTTAAGGCTGTCAATGAAATCATCCACCTGCTCTTTGTAAGCGTCGTCGGTGTAGCAGTTGTACCGGTCCGATCCCTCCAGTTCCAGATAGATGGTGGAGAAAACATCCTGAGTAAAGCATTCCGATGGCAGGACCACAAAGCCGGTGACACTGCCGGTCCCCACGCTTGAGCCGCCTCTGGTGCGTGAAATGTAAAGAGGACTGCGGGCGATCCCGACGATGGTATAAGTATGCTTGGTAGAATGGGAGGCGCCTGTCCCTGATTTTCCTGCCTCGCCGCTCCCGGGAGACTGCGCCAGCGGGTCCTCACCCAGTACGGCGTCAAAAGATTCCCTGGTATCGATGGTGATCGTATCGCCGATCTCTTTGTGGAGGGCCTCCAATATTTTGACCTCAGTGACGCACTCGTCCGGGGACTTAGGCATCCGGCCTTCTGTCAGATCCAGAAGGTTGATCTGCCGCGGCATCTCCAGTACGTTGACACTGTCCTCCCCCGCCAGGGCATCAAAAGTACGGCTCCCCTCAGCCGCCCTTACACCGGGCGCGCGGGAAACCGCCTCAAGATCCTCCTTCGTCAGGCCGAGCATAGAGATCAGCCGCACATCCATGAAATGCTGGCGGTCATAGTAGTGATCCACCGTGTTATGCATGTCGGGCGCCGTCATCCGGAGGCCTGACAGAAATCCGACCGCCAGAAGACTCATCACAAACAGTGACAGAAAGCGCTTTTTCGTGTGCAGGATCTCGCGGACCGTGTCCGTAAGAAGCATGTTTTTACTATGCTTTGTCACCCTCTCGCCTTTACGACTTCAATAAATGCCTTCGCGTAAGCCGGCAGGTCCGGAGGTCTTCTTCCGGAGACGATGTTGCCGTCGACAACGGTCTCCTCGTCCACCCAGATGCCGCCCGCATTGCTCATATCATCCTTGATGCCGGGCGTGCTGGTCACTTTTTTGCCGCGCAGAATGTCCGCGCTGATCAGGACCCAGCCTGCGTGGCAGATCTCGCCGATCGCCTTATTATCGGCGTTCATCTTCCGCACAATGTTCAGGACCTCGGGGAAGCGGCGCAGCTTGTCGGGCGCCCATCCGCCGGGTACTAATAGTCCGTCGTAGTCGTCCGGATCAAGATCTTTAAAGCTCAGCGCGACCTCGCAGGGCACGCCGTATTTGCCGTGGTACAGCCCGGGCTTCTCGGCGGCAAAATCCACCTGCCAGCCCTCTTCCCTGCACCTGTATACGGGATACCAGACCTCCAGGTCCTCAAAATCCCCGCTGATCAGCTGCAAAATCTTCTTGCTCATAGTTGATCTCCTTTCTTGACATCCCTCAGTGACAAATCTATACAGCCCAAAAATAAAGTTCGTTATTCAGCTGCGGCCTCCGCGTCAGAACTCCTTCCGCAGCTCTTCCATCTGCCTGACCGCGTCTCCGAAGACTTCCAGCGCCTCGTCCACCGGCTTCGACGTGGAGAGGTCTACGCCCGCGATCTTGAGAAGGCTCACAGGGTCCTGCGTGCAGCCGCTCTTTAAAAACTCCAGATACGGCTTCACAGCTGCTTCCCCCTGCTCCAGGATGCGGTGCGCGATCGCGACAGCCGCCGAGAAGCTTGTGGCGTACTGGTATACGTAGAAATTGTAGTAGAAGTGCGGGATCCTGCACCACTCGTAGGCGATCAGGGGATCCGACACCATATCTTCGCCAAAATACTGCTTATTCAGTTCCAGATACAGGCCGCAGAGCGCATCCGCCGTCAGTGGACTGCCCTCCTCCGCCATCGCGTTGGTCCTGCGCTCGAACTCCTCGAACATTGTCTGGCGGTAGACCGTTCCCTTGAAACACTCCAGATAGTAGTTGATCAGATAGGCCTTTTCCTTCAGATCCTTCGCGCGCGCGAGCATATACTCCAGGAGCAGGATCTCATTGGTCGTGGAGGCGACCTCCGCCACGAAGATCTTATACCCGGAATTGAGATGGGACTGCGCGTGCTCGGAATACCAGGTGTGCATAGAGTGCCCCATCTCGTGGACAAGGGTGAAAACATCGTCCAGTGTATCCGTATAGTTGAGCAGCATGTAGGGATGGACTCCGTAAACGCCCGAAGAATAGGCGCCTGAGCGCTTTCCCTCATTTTCATAGACATCGATCCAGCGCTCCGCGTAAGCCTTGCGGACGATGGACAGGTATTCCTCTCCCAGAGGCGCCAGCGCCTTCAGGGATATCTCCTTTGCCTCCTCATAGGAGAACTTTCTGTCATAATCTGAGACCATGGGCACATAGACATCGTACATGTGCAGTTCTTCCACTCCCAGCATCTTCTTACGCAGGGAGACATAACGGTGCATATACGACATTTTGCCATGGATGCTGTCAATCAGACGGTCGCACACTGCCGGGTCAACATTGTTCCCGTCGACTGCCGCGACAAAGGTTGAGGGATATTTCCTGGCGCGCGCGTAGAAGATCTGCTGCTTGACCTGACCGTCGTAAAGAGCCGCCCATGTATTCGCAAATTCACTGTAGCGCGTGTAGAACTTCTCGAAGGACTCCCTGCGCAGTTCTCTGTCCGGGGACATCTGCAGCGGCACGAAGCGGCCGTTAGAGAGCTGGATCTCATTGCCGCCGCTGTCCTTAACAGGCGGGAACTTGAGATCCGCATTGGAAAGCATTCCGAAACCATTGGACGGGGTCTGCGCCATCTCTCCGGCAGAGGCGAGAAGCTGCTCCATTTCCTTACTGAGTGTGTGTTCCTTCATGCGGCGGATCTCGCGGATCGTCACCTCGTAATCTTTGATCCCGGGCTCCTCCTCACAGAAGTGTGCGATCATCTCATCCGGAATAGCCAGGATCTCCGGCTCCACAAAAGCGAGTTCCTCGCTGATCCTGACCGACGCGCTCTGCGCCTTCAGTTCCAGCTCCTGATAGTGAGAATTTCCCGCGTCCTGATCGTGGCGCATGTAAGAATAGCCTCCCACGCGATCCAGTTTCAGCAAGCAATCGTCGTATATCTTCAGCGCTTCATAGAGATTCCGGGCGCTCTCCCCGAGCCGCCCCTCGAACTTTCCGACCTCTTCTGCCAGTTCTTTCGCCTCCTGAAGTTCCTGCTCCCAGAGCGCTTCGTCGGAATATATGTCTTCAAGGCGCCACGTCAGCTCTGCCGGCACCTCTTCTCTCTTCGGTAATCTGTCGTTCATCCGGTCTTCTCCTGTCTGCGGTAATCTGTGACTTTCCGCAAATCGTATTATTACTCTTCTTCTCAATTATAAGACAGAACCGCAGGCTGAGGGAACTGTTTTCCTGCCATACTGCAGCAGTCCGGCGGCTTGGTAAATACCGCCAAAACACAGCGTCTCTTTTTGGTTGTTATTATATTGTCAACTTCAATGGAATCCTGATAATCCTCCGTATATATAGACATGAAGAACAAAGCACAACAAAAGTGCTGACAAATAAAAAACTGAGGATGCGGCAGAGGAAAGGGCCGCCAAAAGAAAGGGAAAAGAGGTAACAAAATGAATTTCAGAAGAACTATTGCATTACTTTCAGCAGGTATCATCGCAGCAGGCGTTATGGCCGGCACAGGCATCACAACGATGGCAGCAGAGACGATCTCAGATGCACAGGCAAAGGCGATCGCACTTGAGGACGCAGGCCTTTCAGCAGACCAGGTCACATTCGACCGCATCGAGATGGGAACCGAGCAGGGCGCTTCCGTATATGAGATAGAGTTCAAGACCGGATCCATGGAATATGATTACGACGTAGCTGTCGCGGACGGCGAGATCGTCGAGGAGAGCTGGGAGATCAGACGCCCCTCCGCAAGCGGAAGCCAGATCGGCGAGGCCGAGGCAAAGAGCATCGCAGTCAATGATGCAGGCGTCTCTGAAGCAGATGTTACTTTCATCAAGACAGAGCACGGCGACGAGGATGGAATCCCCGTATATGAGATAGAGTTTGAAGATCAGGACACAAAGTTCGATTATGACGTAGCCAAGGCAGGCGGCAAGATCCTGCACGCATCCAGGAAAGTAAAGGTTCCGGCTTGTGTGGCAGCAGCACAGAAAGCTTCCGCAGACACTAACACCGGCAAGACCGGCGAGGAAGCGGCTATCGAGGCAGCCCTGAATCACGCAGGACTTACAGCAAATGATGTGACAGGCCTCCACTGCCACAAGGATTACGACGACGGCCGCGAGGTCTATGAAGTCGAGTTCCGCCAGGGCCGCTACGAGTTCAGCTACGACATCGACGTCAACAACTACAGCGTCCTTGAATGGGATAAGGACTATGACGACTAATTGTGACAGAGGAACCGCCCCCTTGACACACCTGAGAAAACAGGATCACTGAATAAAACAACTTAAATAATAAAATAATAATGGGCTGTGAAGATGGGGCGATCACCCCCGGACTTCACCGCCCTTTTTTTTATATCTTTATTATTCTCTTTACCGCCTCGGCGGTGTTCTCGTGACTTCCGAAGGCGCTCAGCCTGAAGTAGTGCTCTCCGCCCGGTCCGAAGCCCGATCCCGGTGTGCCCACCACATTTGCTTCCGTCAGCATCCTGTCGAAAAATTCCCAGCTGGTCAGTCCGTCCGGTGTACGGAGCCAGATATAGGGTGCGTTGATACCGCCTGAAACCTCATATCCTGCTCCCTTAAGGCCGTCAAAAATATAATGTGCGTTGTCCATATAGTATGCAATCTGGGAACGGATCTGCAGCCGGCCCGCATCTGAGTAGACTGCCTCTCCTGCTCTCTGGATGATATAGGGAGCTCCGTTATATTTTGTCCCATGCCTTCTGGCCCACAGAGACCACAGCGATACTCCATCAACTTCCAGAGTCTTGGGGATCACGGTAAAGCCCAGCCGCAATCCGGTGAAACCTGCCGTCTTAGAGAAGGAGCGAAACTCGATCGCGCAGTCCCGCGCGCCATCGCACTCATAAATGCTGTGTGGGATATCCGGTTCTGAAATGTATGCCTCATAGGCCGCGTCATACAGGATCACCGCGCCGTTCCCCTTCGCGTAGTCCACCCACTCCTGCAGGCGTGCCTTGCTTATCACCGCGCCGGTGGGATTGTTGGGAAAGCACAGATAGATCAGATCCGGAACTTCCGAAGGCAGATCCGGTGAAAATCCGTTTTCTGCCGTGCAGGGCAGGTAGATCACATCGCGGAATCTTCCCGCCGCGGCGTCATAATCGCCTGTTCTTCCCGCCATGACGTTGGAGTCTACATAGACCGGGTAGACCGGATCGCAGACCGCGATGCGGCAGTCCGCGCTGAAGATTTCCTGTATATTGCCGCAGTCGCATTTAGCTCCGTCGGAAACGAAGATCTCATCCGCCGAGATCTCACAACCGCGCGCCCTGTAATCATTTTCCGCGATCGCTTCCCTCAGGAAGTCATATCCGAGGTCCGGAGCATAGCCCCTGAAGCTTTCCGCCCTTCCCATCTCGTCCACTGCGGTATGCAGCGCGCTGATGACAGCCGGTGCGATCGGCTGCGTCACGTCACCTATCCCGAGAGAGATGATATCCGCCTCCGGATGCTCCGCCTTGTACTCCCTGACTTTCTTCCCGATCGTCGAGAAGAGGTAGTTTCCGGGTAATTTCAGATAGTTGTCGTTTACTCTGACCATATTTCCTCCCACCGGCGGTCTCCGGCATGAAACCGCCTTCGTTATTCTTCCGACTCCGCAGCGCTAATGATCTCCAGAGCGATCTCTTTTTTGCCGACACACCGGTCCATTGCCTGCCGTTCCAGGTAATAGTGCGCCTCCTCCTCTGTCATCGACCTGTGCTGAATCAGAAGACATTTCGCTTTCGTTATATATCCGATCTCACTTAATTTCTTTCTAAGCCGCATCACTTCATCGTCGCGCTCCGTCATTGCCCGCCGTATTGCAATCATGAACCGCACGGTTTCCGCAAGGATCTGTGCCTGCACCGGGAGGGACAACACGAAGATCTGCGTATTCCTGCACCGGAAAGCTGTCTGTTCATAGGCGTCCCGGCGCACCATCAGGATCGTCTGCAGGCGGCTGTTTGAGGCCGCCATGTTCAGGACCTGCTCGATGCCCGGGTCCTCCTGGAGCGGCAGTTTCAGGATCAGGATATCCATCGGCTCCGCGCCGGAATACGGCGACACCTTGCTGCGAAGCTGAGAAAGAGTAAAAGCCTGCGAGACCGAGATCTCCTCGCGGGGCACCGCGCCGCGCAGCACGTTCAAAATAGCGCTGACCCCGGCCTCGTTCCCCGCAGCCGCCAGAACGCGGCAGACTTTATACTTCTTTTTCATCTATGTATGCCTCCAGACACGCTTTGGGGACATACTGCCTGACAAAACCGCTTTCCGAAGCGAGGCGCACCGCCTCTTCTCTGCTCTCGGGAAGTTTTTCAAGCTTGTCCGTCACTGTTATGTCTGCCTTGTAGAGGTTGATATCTAAAGGCTCCGGTGCCTGAAGCCCTTCCCTGATCCCGGCAAGTCCCGCATAGATCAGAAGGGCAAAGGACAGGTAAGGATTGGCCCCGGCATCGGGTGAGCGCAGCTCAATGCGCTTTCTGCCTGAAGGGTCCGCAGGAACGCGGATCAGCTGGGAGCGGTTCTGGCAGGCCCAGCTGACGTAGCGGGGTGCCTCCATCCTTCCGAATCTCTCGTAGGAAGCTGCAAAGGGATTCAGGAACAGGGTGATCTCCCGGATATGTCTGAGGATCCCTGCCATGAAAGCATCCGTCAGTTCTTCATCGATCTCTCCGCGCCTGTCATGCACGGAAATATTCAGATGCATCCCGCTGCCGGGCTTGCCTCTGAGGGGCTTGGGAGAGAAATCCGCATAGTAACCTCCGGAAGCACAGATCGAGCGGATCGCCCACTTCACTGTGGAAGTGTTGTCCGCCGCCGCGACCGGATCGCTGTACCTGAAGTCGATCTCCATCTGTCCCGGTCCCCTCTCGTGGTGGGAGGATTCCGGGGTGATCCCCATCTCCACCAGCGCATAGCTGATGTCCCTGCGCAGATTCTCACCGCCGTCCAGGGGCTCCACATCCATGTAGCCCGCCTGGTCGATGGGCCGGTCTGTCACACGCCCCTCACCATCTCTGCAGAATACGTAAAATTCCATT
>CACZJD010000013.1 GCA_902781325.1 uncultured Lachnospiraceae bacterium | reverse complement strand
ACGAAAGCGGCATTGGCAGCCTGAATACACTATCTGATTACCTGTATTATTGAGTTTTCAAGGAACGAAGCCCATTTTTGCTATGGGAAGTTTTAGTTATTAACATGAACAATATTTTGACAATACAGGGGACAAACCACCCCAGAGGTCGCTTGTGGACAGGTGGGGACAAACCACCCCAGAGGTCGTTGAGGTCGTTTTCGAGACAGGAAGGCAAAACATGAATACAGACAAGTATCTCTCGATGACAGACGCATTTCTTATAAAGACCGGTAAAGGGGAGATTCCTGACAAGATCACGCGGGATCTGCGGTTCTGCATGGACGAGCAGCAGGATAGGCTGCAGAAAAAAGGTCTCACGATGAGTGAGGAGTATGTTTTTGACGCTGCTGCGGTTACAGGCGCGATAGAGGCTTCACCGAAGAACAATCGGACGCCTTTTCGGGGGGTGACAGCTTATAGGGAAACTGTGCGGATCAGGGATTTTTATCGCGGCGAGAAGAGAATCCTGCATCACCGGGATCCGGTTGGTTTCTATGCGACGATCGTGGACCGGGAGGGCAGCAGGGACGTGGCGGTCAATTGCCCGAACTGCGGCAATGCCACGATGGCGTCCAGGTTGGAAGAAGGGTGCCCGTTCTGCGGCACACATTTTTCCATGAGTGAGCTCTATCCGCGCATTTCATCCTGTTATTGCGCGAACGACATTGTTGAGCGGTTTGGCTTCGACGAAAGGATGAAGCGGATGTTCACGAGAGCCGCGATCGTCTTTTTTCTGGTCTTCCTTGTGCTGGCCATTGTACTTGGCAGAAACAATCAGGAACTGCCTCTGTGGGGCGCGGCTCTGTACTATGTTTTTCTGGCAGGGCTGTCAGCGGTGGTGATGACCTTCTTTACCTATATGGGTTATTCATTCTTCCTGATGGGGAAGTTGTTCCTTGAGCTCGGGAGTGTCCTCCCTATGTTGGGCGCAGCGGGATCTGCCAAAAAATTGCAGGCCAGGATGGAAAAGTACGATCCTTACTATTTTGGCAGGATATTTGAGGGGAAACTGGTCTCGCTCCTGCAAGCGGTCCTATACAGCGATGACCGTGACAGCCTGAGTATTTATGAGGGGAAAGGAGATCTTTCCGCTTTTGATAATCTGATCGATCTGGACTACAGGGGCGCTTATAAACTGAAAGAGTTCAAAGAGAGGAGCGGGCGCATCTCTATTCTTCTCGATGTGTTTACGGCAAATTGTTACGCAGATGGCTTGGCGGAGAGCGGCGGGAGCGGCCGCGTAAAGAGGAAAAACGAGAGGATTCTGGTCCGCATGGAGCGGAAGATCGGCACTGTCACGGACCCGGGATTCAGCATCCACGCAGTTAACTGCGGGAATTGCGGAGGATCTTTCGATGCAATGCATGTGAGGGATTGTCCCTATTGCGGCAGGGAATACCACGCTGCGGAGGATGACTGGGTGATAACGGAGATCAGGAAAAAATAAAGGGGCCCCTCGACCTCTGAGGATTTCTCGACCTCTGGACCTCTGGGGTGGTTTGTCCCCAGGTGTAGAAAAATCCCCATCTGGGGACAAATGATCCCAGAGGTCGATTGGACAAGAGGTCGATTGGACACCAGAGGTCGATTGGACAAGCCAGAGGTCGATTGGACAAGCCCCAGAGGTCGATTGCAACAAAAGGAGGGCATAATGAAGAAGAGAGTATTAGCGTTTTTATGTGTGTGCGTGCTGGCTGCCGGTGCAGTAGCCGGATGCGGCAGCCAAACCGGGGCTGCAGGGCAGGCGGGAAGTGAGCAAACCACCCCACAAACCACCCCAGAGGTCTCCGGCGAACATGGCGGGCAAACTACCCCAGAGGTCTCCGGTGAACCAGAGGCCGCCGACGAACAAACTACCCCAGAGGTCGCAGAGGTCGCTGGCATCGACACGTCGGTAATGAAGCCCTGGATCAATGCTAATATCTATGGGCTTGTCACTGACGATGTGACCGCGGATATCAAGGATGATTTTTATCTGGCGGTCAACCATGACTGGCTGCGGGATGCGGAGCTGTACCCCGGGAGGCCGTCCGCTACGCCCTGGTATCAGGCTGTTGATACGATGAAAGAGCGCTGTATGACTATTTTGGCCGATGAGCCGCTGAAAGAGCTTGAGGGACCTGAGGGTCACGACGCGGAGCTGATCCAGAATTATTATCATCAGTTTTTGGATTGGGAGAGCAGGAATGAGGCGGGGCTGGCGCCTGTCATGCCGGCCGTGGAGGCTCTTCAATCTGTGAAAACGCTGGATGACCTGCGCAGTTTCCTGCTGTCCGACACATATGCGCGGTTCAGCACACAGGACGCGCCGGCGCTGGTGCCGATCGGGCTGGACAAGTATACGCAGGATTCCGGCCTGTACCAGGTGAATCTTGGACCGACAAATCTGCTTTTGGAGGATGCCGCGGAGTACAGGAAGATTACGGAGAACGGCAAACGTGTCAAAAAACAGAAAGAATCCCTCGCTTCCTACATGCTGGAAAGGGTCGGCCTGACCAAAGAGGAGGCGCAGAAGGCGATCGACAATGTCAACGAGCTGGACGCCCGGCTTGCGGAGTATGTGACGCCGTTAGTGGAGACGCAGGATCCTTCCTATCTTCAGGGGACGGTCAATCCGGTCACAATGGATCAGATCCGTGAGATGACCCCGAACTATCCTTTGGCAGAGATCATGGAGAGGGATGGCTGGAGCGAGGCTGAGCGGATCAATGTTTTGCAGCCTGGTGCGCTGAAGGAACTCGACGCCCTCTTCACGGAGGAGAACGCTGAGGCACTGCGGGACAAAATCCTGGTGAATATTCTGCTGGGCAGCATGCAGTATTTGGACGAGGCTGCGTATCGCGAGTATATCAAGCAGTATATGGAGTTTTATGGACTGACGCAGGTGCCCGCGGATGAGACACGGGCTTATACGAGTACGCGCGGTATGTTCCGCGACAGTTTCGGGCGGCTGTATGTAAGGCAGTATCTGGACGAGTCTGTGCGGGAGGAGATTCGGCAGATCTGCGAGGATGTGATTGACACTTACAGAGAGATGCTTGCCAAGACGGACTGGCTCTCGGCCGAGACCCGGGAGGCGGCCCAGAACAAGCTGGACGCCATAGCAATTCATGCCGTCTATCCGGACAAATGGGAGGACTACTCGATTTATTCTGTGAATGAGGATGGCGATATTTTGACAGCCAGATTGGATCGCGCGGCAGCTGATAAGCAGCGGGATGTCGGCAGAATGAATGGGTCGGTTGACAAAGAACTCTGGGGCGATATCGATATTATCGAGACAAATGCTTACTATGAGCCCAAAGATAATTCGATCAATATTATTCCCGGCTTTTTCTGCGATGTCACGTACAGGAGCGATATGTCGATCGAAGAGAAATATGGCGCGCTCGGCGGCGTGATCGGGCATGAGATCTCGCACGCGTTTGACAGCGGCGGAGCGCAGTACGATGCGGCTGGAAACTTTAACAACTGGTGGACCCCTGAGGACAAGGCGGCGTTTGATGAGAGAACGGGCAAGGTTATTGCGTATTTTGACAAAATAGTGCCCTTCGACGACGGAACGCCTAACAGCGGCAAGCTCGTGAACACCGAGGCGACGGCCGATATGGGCGGCATCAAGTGCGTGCTTCTGATGGCTGAGAAGATTGACGGATTCGATTATGACAAATTCTTCCGCGCGTACGCGCGCATGTGGCAGAGGATGGACACCCTTCAGATGTGTGAATGGCTGGCGACTTCAGACTCGCATCCGCTCAGTTACCAGCGCATCAATGTGACGCTTCAGCAGTTTGACGAATTCCTTGACACATATGGCATCAAGGAGGGCGACGGGATGTATCTGGCGCCGGAAGACAGGGTATTGATATGGTAAGGTGACCTCGACCTCTGGGTGACCTCGACCTCTGAGGTGGTTTGTCCTCAGGTGTGGAAAAATCCCCATCTGGGGACAAACTACCCCAGAGGTCGTTTCAAGGTCGTTTCAAGGAGGATAAATATGATACAACCAAATCCCCAGAAAACAGTATTTAGAAACGTAGCACGTGTCCTGATTTCGGCTTGTGTGATCGCTCTGTTATCCCCGATTGGCGGCTATGCGCAAGGAAACGGAAAGAGCATGGAGCAGCGTCTGGCCGAGCTGGACGGGGTGACTAGTGTGGAGAAGGTATGGCTGCTTCCTTTTATCAGCAAGTTTGACGAGAGGTATATTGTGACCTTCAGTCAGCCGCTGGACTGGGAGCATCCCGAAAAGGGCTCTTTCCCGCAGCGGGTGGAGGTGAGCCTGAAAAAAGGCTCCGAAATTGCCGCTATGGATACGGAAGGCTATGCTTTGATGGATGATTACTTTATGTGGGGAATACCGCTTGACATTGTCGAAGAATACGGCGCGAGTGTTGTACACCCTGAGCACCGGTTTTTCGGGAAATCCCGGCCGGAGGATATGTCAAATGATGACGTCCGTTACTGGGAATATATGACGGCAGAAAATGCCGCCAATGATATGCACAAGATCTATACGGAAATGTCAAAGATACTGGGAGACGTCTGGTTCAGCTACGGCACAAGTTACAGCGGGCTGATGTCGAATATCTATGCCCATTATTTCCCGGAGGACATGCGTGTTTACTGCCCGACGGCCGCGCCCTTCGCGCTGAGCACCTCGGACGACCGCATGTATGAATTTGTTTACACTGAGATTGGAGATGCTTTGGGCAAAGAGCGGGGAGCGGAGCTTCGAAAGCTCGTCACGGATTTTCAGGTTGCGCTTTTAAAGGACAAAAAAGAGCTGCTCCCGCTTTATACCGAAAAGGTCAATGCGTCGGGACTGCGTTTCCGGGATTCAATCGACAAACTGTATGATATGAATGTTTTGGAATTTGCCGTGCAGATATGGCAGTCCAACCAGCAGATGTTCGATTCTGTTAAGAAGGTACTTGCCCTCCCCGAAACAACGGAAGGAGAAAAGGAAACGAAACTTGAAAAGGAATTATCGCTCCTATTGACTGTACAGAGTTTTGAAGACTGGTCGCCGGACTTTTTTGCCTGGCCGTATTATGTACACACGGCGAAAGAGCTCGGAAGACAGCATTATGATTTTTCTTATTTGAGGAAAGCCCTCGCGGACGCCGGCCTGCCGAATACCTTATCCGTCACTGAAGAAGGGGAAGCGACTCTGTTTCAGGACCTTGTCTTCACGGAGGAGCAGAAGAAAGCATTCGTTTATGATCCGTCTTTCAGGGATGCTCTGAACGCATCCATTGACACAAGCCCGGCAAAACATCTCATGATCTACGGACCAACAGATCCATGGACATCTTTGCGGATTCATGACACAGAAAATGAAAACGTGAAAACTATTTTCCACCCGACAGGCACACACGTCACGATCATGTATTCTCTGTTTCCCGAAGAAATGCAGGATGAGATAAAATCCTTCATGGACAGTTGCCTGAAGACGGAATGAGCGACATCGACCTCTGAGGTATTTTGTCCCCAGACGATGATTATTCCACATCTGTCCACAACCCCCCCAGAGGTCGTTTGACCCCAGGTGTGGACAAACCACCCCAGAGGTCGATTGCACAGAGGAGTATAGAAAATGAACAGAGATGAGATCGTAACGGAACTGTTTCAGCTGCAGGATAAGGACTATGCCCTTATGCAGGCAAAAATCATCCCCACTGTAGCTGCCGACAGAATTATAGGTGTAAGGACGCCGGCGCTCCGCGCATTTGCCAAAAAACTATACAAGGATACGGATATAGATGCGTTTCTTGCCGGCGCGCCGCATCAATATTTTGACGAAGACCAGCTGCATGCATTTGTGATCTCGCTGGAGAAGGATTTTGACAAGTGCATGGCGGAAGTTGACGCATTTCTCCCGTTCATCGACAACTGGGCTACCTGCGACCAGCTTTCGCCCAAGGCGTTCAAAAAAGAGCCGGAGAGGCTGCTTCCCTGCATCCGGTCGTGGATCAAATCCGGCGAAACCTACAAGGTCAGGTTCGCGATCGGGATGCTGATGCAGCATTTCCTGGATGAGCGATTTGACCGGGAGTATGCGGACATGGTGGCCGAGGTCAGGTCGGAGGAATACTACGTCAACATGATGATTGCATGGTACTTTGCAACCGCACTGGCGAAGCAGTATGAATCGGTCTTGCCATATCTGGAAGAAAGGAAGCTTGCCGACTGGGTACATAATAAGGCGATCCAGAAGAGCGTAGAAAGTTATAGGATTTCGGATGAGCAAAAGGCGTATTTGAAGACTTTGAAGGTGCGGCAGAGCAGGTGACGGGGGGCTAAATGATGAAGCAGGAAACAATAGACCGAATCAGAAAATTCACAGAGGACCGCGACTGGGACCAGTTCCATACACCTGCCAATCTTGCGAAATCGATTGCCATCGAGGCCTCAGAGCTTCTTGAGTGTTTCCAGTGGTCCGATACGGAATATGACGTCGACCACGTCAGTGAAGAACTGGCGGATGTGCTCGTGTACTGCCGGAATATGCTCGACAAACTTGGCTTGGAAGAGGATGTGATCGTCAATCGCAAGATGGACCAGAACGAGGCAAAATATCCTGTGGAGAAGGCGCGTGGAAGTGCCGCGAAGTATGACAGCCTGGAGTAATAGGCGACCTCGAACTCTGGGGTAGTTTGTCCCCAGATGTGGACAAACTACCCCAGAGGTCGATTATGGACAGGTGTGGACAAACTACCCCAGAGGTCGGAGGGAGCAGGGGTCGGAGGAGCAGGGGTCGGAGGAGCAGGTATGAATGATTATTTACGTGAAAGCCTGAGCTATTTTGGCTTATACAGAAGGATGTTTCAGGTAAAGAAGAGATATAAACCTGTAATGGTTTCCTATGGTCAAAACAGAGAACAATACTTTCTCTACTACGAACCTGAGCGGGTGACCAGCGATAAGGTCATAGTGTGGGTGCACGGCGGCGGCTGGAATGCGGGCAATCCCAAGCTATTTGACTTTGTCGGGCAGTGTGTTTGCGGGCAGGGATACCGCTTTGTTTCCCTGGGCTACAGGCTGTCTCCCAAATACAAGTATCCCTGTCAGATCAAGGATGTATGTGAGGGATATAATTCGGCAATCAGTTATTTGCAGGAGAATGGGATCGATGTGTCGAAGGTCATCGTAGCCGGGCCGTCAGCCGGAGCCCACCTGACTTCCATCATGTGTTACTGCCGGAAAATCCAAAGGAAATTCAATGTCGATGTGTCAAACATCATAGGTTTTATTGGCTCCGGCGGGCCATACAGTTTAAGGAATGATCAGTCGCTTACATTGAAACTGCTGCTCGATCAGCTATTCAAAAAGAACTACAACAGAAAAAACGGTGAGCCGATAGCTTTGATGGGCAAAAGCAGGATTCCCATGTTGCTTATCCAAAGCAGACATGATGGGCTGATTGAATTTGCATGCGCAGAGGATTTTGCCAGGCGGGCAGAAGAATTGGGCAACACTTGCGAGTTGTACAGCGTAGTGGACCGAAAGAATACGCATTCATGGTATACAGCGGGCATGTTTCTGGAGACTAGAGAAGAGAATCGGGGCCTCGATAAGTTTTTCTCTTGGATTGAAGGGCTTTAATACCGGAGGGCGTTTTCCACAGGTGGGGCCAAACCACCCCAAAACCACCCCAGAGGTTGATTGGCCCGGAGCGTTACACCCCAGGTGGGGACAAACTACCCCAGAGGTCATTTGCACAGAGGTCATTTGCACACAGGAGTAGGGAAAAAATGAAAAAAAGGAAGATCCCGATACTAATTATCTGTGCTGCGCTTGCAGCAAATCTGGCCGCGTGTGCATTGTTTGGGGCAAAAACGCCTGCTGACATGGAGGACGGAGGTACTACTGAAAAGACAATGGTCTCGACCGAATCGTCAACTCAGGACAAAGTACCCCAGAGGTCGGATGATGACTTTCAGAAGTGGAGCGGTCAAAAAATTGAGACGGAGATCCATT
Source organism: uncultured Lachnospiraceae bacterium (assembly GCA_902781325.1). GTDB lineage: Bacteria > Bacillota > Clostridia > Lachnospirales > Lachnospiraceae > CAG-791. The sequence goes on along the minus strand of CACZJD010000013.1, from coordinate 29,250 downwards.
TTTTGCTGGATTCTGATGCTGTGTTGGATGAAGATCACAAGTTGAAAAAGGAAATCCGCAGCGAATTTGATACAGGCAAGAAGATCAAGAGATTTGGAGTGGTATATTACGACGGAACGGATAGAGTTTTTGAGCGAGAGGGCTGGATCAATCGGATCAGGATGCAGGAGGGAAAGGCTGACAAAGGGTTTGAACTGACATATAAAAAGCGGTACCCCGTATCCGGGACGGACGTTGACGAAGCTGTACGGCGCGCCGGGGAGGAAGGTTTTGACTTATCCGGAGAAAGCTGGGTAGCGCAGGTTGAGTGGGGATTTTCGAGTATGACGCTGAGTATTTCGCTCAAAGAAGACGTTGATTCCGGCGGACAGGAGAGCATAGCGTATTTGACGCCTAATGAGGGACGTTACATGCTGGAGCAGCACATTCCTGTGGAGGAGCGGGACTGGGGAACCGTACAATGGGGCAATGAAGCGCTTGAATCGGCACAGATGGCCGGGCCTGTATTTTTTGACAGATATAATGGAAAATTCGGGGGTTCTAAAGTGCAGATTGAGGTCTGGGAGATCCCTGATTCGGAGTCCGGCGAGAGTCGGTTTATCACGGAGATTTCGCTGACAGCGGAGGACTGTGAGACGGCAGCAGGAGTCCGGGAAGAACTGGTCGAGAGGCTGGAGGAACTGGGAATCCTGACAGAGGAGGATTCTCTGAAGACGCATAAGGTGCTGGATGCGTTTCTGTAGGGAGGGATGTGACCTCTGGGGTAGTTTGTGGACACCTGTCCACAAACTACCCCAGAGGTCTTTTTTCCCAGAGGTCTTTTTCCCCAGGTGTGGACAAACTACCCCAGAGGTCGAGGTCTTTTTTTCACAGGTGGGGACAAACTACCCCAGAGGTCGAGGACAAGATCAGAGGCAGTCTTTATACTTCTGATTTACCGGTGTAGGGATTCCGTATTTTTGGCCCATCTCGATGACGGTTCCCGCAAAGAGGTCGACCTCGGTCGGCCTGCCAGCGAGCGCGTCCTGGCGCATGGACGGATAGCCGTCGGGCTTGAGAGTCTTTTCCAGTTCTATTGCGGCGTTGATGTCGTTCTCGGTGAGGGTGATGTCTTCCATGGCTGCGATGCGGCAGACCTCCCGCATCGCTTCTTTCAGTCGCAGATCGGGCCGGGTGATGTGACATGGCCGTAGTCTGTCTCATAGACGGTGCAGGCCTGGTTCACGCCGACATTGAGCAGGTATTTGTACCACATCGCGCGGCGGATGTCATTTCTCACCTCGTAAGGGACTCCCGCTGTGTCAAAATATCGTTCTACCGCCCTTACTTCTTCCGTCTGTGTGTTATCGCGGGAGCCGAACTGTATTTTGCCGGATTTTGTGTAGTGGAGCTGCGTGCCGTCGCGCATGGCGTCCATACCGATTGCGATGCAGTCGAGAATGTGGCGGTGGGTAGGGTATATTTTGACGCGAGGATGTCTTCGCTGGTGATGCCGTTCATAAACGATATTATGATCGTGTCCGGGCCGACGGAAGGGGCGATCTGGTCTACAACGGCTGCAAGGTCGGGACCCTTGACGGCGACGATCACGAGGTCCGAGGGAGCGGTGACTTCAGCTGCGTCCTGAAGAGCGAAGGCAAAGGGCTCGTCGTTGATCGTGTAAATATCGTCCTTGTGGCGGGCGAAGCGAGCGCTGTCCATGACGAATTTGACGTTTTCCGAGCTGTAGGTCTGCTGGAGCCGGGAGCCGAAGAGCATGCCGAGGGCACCGAGGCCATAGATGGCGGTGGTTTTGATAGGCTTCATAGGGGTCCTTTCTGTGGCGGCAAACGACCTCTGGGGTGGTTTGCTGCGGTTGTGTCGATATTTTGATTTTATACACACTAGATTATAGATGCTTTTGGTGGCGGATAAAAGAGACCTCTGCGCGGATAAAAGAGACCTCTGGGGTAGTTTGTCCCCACTTGTGGAAAAAGATAGTGAATCGTGATAGTGTGAATATAGCAATAAAGACAAACCACCCCAGAGGTCTCTTGTCCCAGGACATGGCAAATGGACAAATGACCCCAGAGGTCGATTTTCAAGAGAAAGAGGAAAAAAGGGGAATGACAGCAGAAATGAAATGGACAAGGGAGCCGAAGGATTTCCGTATCACAGCGGATCGGATCGAGATTACGACTGCGCCGGGGACGGATCTGTGGCAGAGGACGTATTATCATTTCCGAAATGACAACGCGCCGGTACTGCAGATGGAGACGGAGGAAAAGTTCTTTTCCTTTATTGTGAAAACAGATTTTTCGGGCAGCCATCACCGGTTTGATCAGTGCGGTATTGTCATGTATCTTGATTCAGAGAACTGGTTGAAAGGCTCCGTGGAGTACGAAAATGAGGAATTTCAGCACTTGGGCTCTGTGGTGACTAACCATGGCTATTCAGATTGGGCGACGACGGCAATTCCGGCCAACGTGAAGACTATGTGGTATCGGTTCAGCCGCAGGGAAGATGATTACTGTATTGAATGTTCTCAGGATGGCGAGCATTTTTCGCAGATGAGAGTTTGTCATATGTGGGAAGGCGTCGGGAAGATACGCTTTGGCATTTATGCCTGCAGCCCTGAGAACTCGAGCTTTACGGCAGTGTTCACGGATATGAAGGTCACTGAGTGCGCCTGGAAGGCTCATGACGGGCAGCAGCCGGACGAATGACCTCTGGGGTAGTTTGTCCCCCATATGTGGAAAAATAGAGACCTCTGGGGAGGTTTGTAGACAGGTGTCCGCAAACCTCCCCAGAGGTCTCTTAGATGTCTTTTAATTTAATTATCAGCAAACTACCCCAGAGGTCTTTTAGCCTGATTTATTATCAGGATTCTTTACCATGGAGGATGGTGACGGTACCGTCTTTCTTTTCGACTTCTACGGTGCACTTGAAACCGATCGTGCTGATCGTGCCGAGGATCACTGCCCAAGGAGCGGCGACCAGTCCGAGAGCGGTTCCGATCAGACCGACGGACAGGGGCAGATTCAGGATAATGGTGTCGCCTTTACGAATGCGAATGCGGCTGACATTTCCTTCCGCAACGAGTTCTTTGATTTTACTCACCATGTCATCCGCGAACTTCTTGAGATCATCGTCGGTGAGAGGCTCTTCTTCAGAGGCAGGCTCTTCAGCGGCGCCTTCCGACTGAGGCTCCTCTGCTGTGGTCTCCTCTGCTGTGGTCTCCTCTGCGGTGGTCTCCTCTGCTGTGGTCTCTTCTGCTGCGGTCTCTTCAGTTGAGGTCTCCTCTACTGCAGGCTCTTCAGCCTTGGGGACTTCAACAACCTTTTCTTCTTCAGTTACAATGATTTCCTCGTTAGTGATTTTGTTTTCTTCCATTTTTTGATCTCCTTTTATTGTTAGTTGGATATGGTTTTTGATGTTTCTATGCAAATAGACGAAATTCTATTACAAATATAACAAATATTGCATGGTCAAATTAAATAATGCAGGGGAAATATAGTAAATTTACGCTTTTTCTCTATTTTAGCACGCACTTAATAGACAGGTGTCGACAAACTACCCCAGAGGTCGTTTTTCCACAGGTGTCGACAAACTACCCCAGAGGTCGATTGAGGCGACAAACTACCCCAGAGGTCGATTGAGGGATTGAGGTAGACTTCAGTCCAGGTCCTCACCGTTGCTCTCGATCACTTTTTTGTACCAATAGAAGGATTTCTTGCGGCTGCGCTTCATGGTGCCGCGGCCGCTGTCGTCGAGGTCGACGTAGATGAAGCCGTAGCGCTTGCTCATCTCGCCGGTGGAGGCGGAGACGAGGTCGATGGGACCCCAGGTGGTGTAACCCCAGAGGTCGACGCCGTCGAAGGTGACCGCGTCGCGCATTGCTTTGATGTGGTCGCGGAGATAGTCGATGCGGTAGTCGTCGACGATCGTGCCGTCGGGCTCTATTTTGTCATAGGCGCCGAGGCCGTTTTCCACGATGAAAAGCGGGAGGCGGTAGCGGTCGTAAAGGTCGTTCAGGGTCAGCCGCAGGCCCAGGGGGTCGACGACCCAGCCCCAATCGGAAGCTCTGAGGTAGGGGTTGCGGGTTCCGCTGAAGATGCTGTCTTTGTTCGGGTTGGGCTTGTCCTCTGTGGAGACGGTGCGGTTCGAGTAGTAACTGAAGGACACGAAATCGACTGTATTTTGACGGAGGATATCGCGGTCGTCGCCTGCGAAGGGGACGGTGAAGCCGGCTCGCTCGTATTCTTTGAGCAGGTAGGCAGGGTACTCGCCAAAAACCTGAACGTCGATCAGTCTGTAGTTGACCCGGTTCTCGGCCTGCGCCTTTAGCATGTCCTCTGGGCGGCAGGTGGCGGGGTAAACGGTGCCGGCGGCCATCATGCAGCCAATCTTGTTGTCGGGATCGATCTCGTGGCCGATCTTGGCGGCCCAGGCGCTGGCGACGAGTTCGTGGTGGGCGGCGGTGTTGGTGACTTGATAGCGGTCCTCGCCCTCGTAAAAGCAGATGCCCGCACCCATGAAGGGCAGGTGGTAGAGGACGTTGATCTCGTTGAAGGTCAGCCAGTAGTGGACAAGGCCCTTGAACTCAGTGAAGAGGGTCGTCACGAGGCGCTTGTAGAAGTCGATCATCTTGCGGCTGCGCCAACCGCCGTACTTTTTGATCAGGTGGATCGGGCAGTCAAAATGAGTGATCGTGACAAGCGGCTCGATGTTGTACTTGCGGCACTCCTTGAAGAGTTCGCGGTAGAATTCGATGCCTTTGCGGTTGGGCTCGGTCTCATCGCCGTTCGGGTAGATCCTGGTCCAGGCCACAGAGAGGCGGTAGACTGAGAAGCCCATTTCGGCGAAGAGCTTGATATCTTCTTTGAAATGGTGGTACATGTCGATGCCTTCTTTGGCAGGGTAGAAGTAGCCGTCTTCAAAATCGAGCATCGGGCGCTCGCCGCTTGTGACAAAGCGCCGGAAAGGGCCATTCGGAATTACGTCAACGTTGGCGAGGCCGCGGCCGTCAAGGTCGTAGGCGCCTTCGCATTGATTGGCGGCGGTGGCGCCGCCCCAGAGAAAGTGTGAGGGAAAGGGCATAGTGATTCTCCTTGTGTGGTGGTGGAGTTTCTGTTGCTTGGATAGATTGAGTAGAGAATGCTTAGTCGTTTTTTATTATAACATCGTGAGGGGACCTCTGGGGTACTTTGTGGACAGGTGTGGACAAACTACCTCAGAGGTCACAGAGGCAGAGGTCACAGAGGTCATAAATGGAAATGGGCAGAGGTCATCTATGCCTCGCCGACGCGATTACCTTCCTGATTACGCCGTACGAGATCCCTGTAACCCTGTTAGCCTGGCTGACCGAGACGCCGGCCATCCACATATCGTAAAGCACCTCGTTACGCAACTTAACGTCGAGCTGTTGGAACTCCGTTACATTGCTGCAACCGGAGAGCCTTTGCATGATATTCACGGCGCGCTCATCCTTCATCCTCGGGCGCTCGTCGTCAATATCCAGACACTGATCATCGTTTTCAGTGCAGTTATAACTGAAGAAAAACTCTTCATTGACCATTGAACGCACGAAGCTGTTGTCGATCAGATCGCTGCCAAAATAGTTTTTATAACTACTATAGCGATACTGCTCGGGGTGCTCACAAATCGCCGCCTTGATCGGATTTTGATGAATGTATCTGATAACGGTGAAGAGCTGCGAGATGGTGTTGACCGGCCTGCTTCTGAAACGGGACTGGAAGAGACTGCCGACTCGCTCGTATCTTTTGTTATACCAGTACACAAAACTGGGAATGACACGCTGAAAAATCCTGGACAACGGTATTTCGCCAGGCTTAATGAGCAGATGAATATGATTGGACATCAGACAATAAGCGATGATCTTATAGCCGCAGATCGGCTGATATTTACGAAGAACTGTCAAAAACTTGCCGTAATCATCATCATCTTCGAATATACGCTGCTTGTTGACGCCGCGATAGACAACATGATAAATACCGAGAGAACTGATTTCGCGTGGACGAGATGGCATAGATGCAGGCTTTCCTTTCTTTTTTAAACGACCTCTGTTGAACGACCTCTGTCTGTTGAACGACCTCTGGGGTAGTTTGTCCTCAGGTGGGTATTTTAAAATGACCTCTAAGGTCATTTGTACCTTCTGAGTGCCAAAATAGCGAGCTGAGCCGGTTTATTAACTGTTCGGAAATTTTGCGGAGAAATCCCGCAGAAGACTGAACTGAAATGAAGTGTAATGACCGTGATTTATGGGCATTAGCACCAGAAAATCCAGCGCCGGACGTGAATTAAAATAGCGCTGAACGAGTTGAATGTATGTTATCACAGAGGACCGGAATGTTCAAGAATGCAAGGATCGATCGAAACGACCTCGACCTTTGTCGACCATCGACCTCAACCTCAACCTCCAACCCAACCTCGACCTCTGGGGTGGTTTGTGGACAGATGTGGACAAACTACCCCAACTACCCCAGAACCTCGACCTCGACCTCTGGGGTGGTTTGTGGACAGATGTGGACAAACTACCCCAGAGGTCGTTTTTATAGTATGATAATTAAAAGATGTAATTTTTTAGGAAGGTACATGGCGTATGAATATCAGAAAATCCACTGAACAGGACCTTGAGCGGATGATGGAAATCTATGCCTATGCCCGCAGGTTTATGGCAGAAAACGGCAATCCAAACCAATGGGGCCCCACAAACTGGCCGCCGGAGCAGCTGATCCGCAGTGACATTAAAACCGGAAACAGTTATGTTTGCACGAATGACAACGGAGAGGTGATCGGGACATTTTATTATGTTCAAGGAAAGGACATCGAGCCGACATATAGGGAAATCACTGACGGGTCTTGGCTTTCGGACGCACCTTACGGCGTTGTGCACAGAATTGCGGCGGACGGTTCCGAGAAAGGAATCGGCGCTTTCTGCGTGAACTGGGCATTCGATCAGTGCGGCCATATGCGCATCGACACGCACGGGGACAACAGCGTGATGCAGAAAATGCTGAAAAAGCTGGGCTTCGTGCACTGTGGAACGATTTATGTCCAAGAGGATAATTATCCCAGATTGGCTTTTGAAAAAGTATAAATAGAGGAGCAAACGACCTCTGGGGTGGTTTGTGGACAGGTGGGGATAAACCACCCCAGAGGTCCAGACCATTGAGACCATTGAGGCAGAATTATCACAGGAGGCGCCAATGGTTCAAAAAATAGTTAGAGATGTTTTCTTCCTTGGCCAAAAGTCAGAGCCTGCAACGAAGCAGGACTTCCCTGTGGGGCAGGACCTGCAAGACACGCTGCGCGCCAATCAGGATCGCTGCGTAGGCATGGCGGCAAATATGATTGGTATCCGCAAAAGAATCATTATTGTGAATATAGGGTTCATGAATGTTGTGATGTATAACCCGGTAATAGTTCACAAGGACACATCCTACCAAACAGAAGAAGGATGTCTGTCACTGGAAGGAGTCCGGAAGACAACCCGCTATCAAAATATAGAAGTTGAATATTTTGACGCTGCCTGGAAAAAGCAGCGGAAGAAGTACAGCGGTTGGACCGCGCAGATCATCCAACATGAGATAGATCATCTTGAGGGAATCATTATCTGACGAGAAGACTTGGACCTCGACATGGCGAAATTTGACCTCTGGGGTAGTTTGTCCCCATATGGGGACAAACTACCCCAGAGGTCGCGAAGCAACCCCCCATATGGGGACAAACTACCCCAGAGGTCCAGAGGTCGAGAGGTCGCGAAGCAAAATGAAAAACAACACCATTGACACAGTTTTAAATAAGCGCGATGTGAGCAGAGCTGAGAAGATCCGCCTTGTCCTCAGCATGAGCTTTCCGGCAATTCTGGCACAACTGACGTCCATCGCAATGCAGTATATCGACGCCGGGATGGTGGGAAGCCTCGGCGCGGAAGCGACAGCTTCTATCGGCTTGGTTTCGTCCTCCACGTGGCTGATCGGCGGCAGCTGTATCGGCATTGCGGCCGGTTTTTACGTGCAGGTAGCACAGTTGATCGGTGCCGGCCGGGACCGCGAGGCGGAGGACGTGCTGCGGCAAGGCCTGAAATCAATAATTCTGCTGGGCCTTGTGATCAGCGCTGCGTGCATGTCGATCAGCGGACACGTCCCGCGATGGCTTGGCGGCGAAGCTGAGATCCTGGCTGATTCCACCGCATACTTTCGAATCTACTGCCTGGGCGTGCCCTTCATACTCATCCGGCAGATGTCCAACGGCATGATGCAGAGCACAGGAGACATGAAAACACCGAGCGCCCTGTCCGCCCTGGTATGCCTGCTCAACGTTGTGCTTAACAGGCTGATGATCTTCCCCGCCAGCACCGTGCACGGCATCCCGATCCCCGGAGCAGGTCTGCGCGTAGTAGGCGCCGCCATCGCGACGACACTCTCGGAGGTCGTCATTTCTCTCACTGCTTTGTACCTTCTTGCGACCAGGAACAAGCGGATCTCGCTGAGAAACAAAGGAAGCTGGAAATGGAAGCGCCAAAACATAGAAAACGCTGCCAAAATCGGGATTCCTCTGTTTTTTGACCAGGTCTTTACATGCAGCGCCTATGTAGCCGGCACCAAAATAGTGGCAACCCTGGGAACTGTTGCAGTTGCGGCCCATTCCCTGGCGATTACGGCGGAGTCCCTGTGTTATATGCCGGGCTACGGCATAGGGGCGGCGGCTACGGCGATCATCGGGCAGACCATCGGTGCGGGGCGGCACGATCTGACCAAAAGCTTTTCGCGGGTTTCAGTCTACCTTGGAATGGTCCTGATGGGGCTGACGGGCGGGATTATGTATTTTGGCGCGCCACTAGTCTTCTCGATGCTGACAAGCAGCGCGGAGGTGGCGGCTTTGGGCACAGATGTTCTGCGGATCGAGCTGATCGCGGAACCGCTGTACGGTGCCTCAATCTGCTGCGCGGGCGTGTTCCGCGGAGCGGGAGATACTTTGCGGCCCAGTATTATGAACCTTGTGAGTATGTGGTGCGTGCGCATTATGCTGGCGCTTTTTCTGGTGCCTCGCATGGGCCTTCAGGGATTCTGGACGGCGATGGCACTGGAGCTGTGCTTCCGCGGGCTGATCTTCTTGAGTCGGCTCTACCGGGGGAAGTGGATGAAAAAGGCGATGGTGTAGAGGCTACTGCGACCTCCGACCTCTGGGGTAGTTTGTCCCCACCTGGGGACAAACTACCCCAGAGGTCGAGGTCAAATGTCGAGGTCGAAATCGCACCAACAATCGACGGAGGAAAGAAGATGAACAAAGGACCAAAACTGCAAAGAATCAGTAAACATGTATGGATTCTTCCCTTTAATTCCCCCAAAGACCGCCCGAATCTGGGCTATATTTTGGGCGGGGAGAAAGCTTTGGCAGTGGACGCCGGTCATTCCTCTTCACATGTGGAGGACTTCTACAACGCGATTCGATCTGAAGATCTGCCGCTTCCGGAACTCACGGTGATCACTCACTGGCACTGGGACCACACTTTTGGCATGTACGCTGTACACGGCGAAACTCTCGCAAGGCCTGAAACGAGCGATAAACTGGCGCAGATCAAGGCAGAAATGGACGCAGACCCGGACAAAGCCGTCCGCTTTCTGAGCAGTGATCCCTCGATCCGCAGGGAATACGCAGGCGGTGTGCCGCTGAAAGTTGTTCCGGCGGACAAAACAGTGACCGTGGACCAGTCGATTGACCTCGGCGGAGTGTCTGTGGAGCTGATAAAGTCTGAATCGCCGCACACAGATGACTCACTGCTTGTATATGTTCCGGATGACCATGTCCTGTTCGTGGGAGACGCGCAGCTCGGTGAATACCCGTCATGGAGGATGGATTGGGATAAGCTCGCTGCTTTGGCCGGCAAGGTGCGTGGACTGAACGCAGACGTCGTGATTGACGGACACTGGAAACCGTACACAAAAGAGCAGTTTTTGGCGGAGATTGGGTAAAACGACCGACCTGGACCTCTCGACCTCTGGGGTAGTTTGTCCCCACCTGGGGACAAACTACCCCAGAGGTCGATTGGACCAGGTTGGACCGAGGCCGAGGCAGCATATGGAAAAGAAAACAATCAAAGTCGTAGCCGCAATCATCCGCAAGGACAGCAAGGTATTTGCAACACAGAGAGGCTACGGGGACTATAAGGACTGGTGGGAGTTCCCCGGCGGCAAAATAGAGCCCGGCGAGACGCCGGAAGCTGCCCTGGCAAGGGAGATCAAGGAAGAACTGGACTCGGAGATTGCGGTTGAGCAGTATCTCACCACAGTGGAGCATGACTATCCGGAGTTCCATCTTTCCATGGACTGTTACTGGTGTAAGGTGAAGAGCGGCAAACTCACCCTTCTTGAGCACGAGGCGGCCAAGTGGCTTCCCCTTGACAACCTGCGCCAGGTGAACTGGCTGCCTGCGGATGTGAAGGTAGTGGAGGCAATAGAGAAGTCGCAGCAGTCCTATCAGGACATTAACGCGGAAACGATCGACAGATGGATCCGAGAAGGATGGGAGTGGGGAAAACCGATCTCGCATGAATGTTTTGACAGGGCAAAAAATAGAGACTGGGACGTACTGCTCACACCTACAAAACCGGTTCCGCACGAATGGCTGGGAGAGTTGAAAGGGAAGCGGATCCTGGGGCTCGCCAGCGGCGGAGGCCAGCAGATGCCGGTTTTTGCGGCACTTGGGGCAATCTGCACGGTCCTTGACTATTCGCCCCTGCAGCTCGAGAGCGAGCGTATGGTCGCCGAGCGGGAGGGCTATGACATCCGAATAATCCGGGGCGACATGACGAAACGCCTGCCGTTCGAGGACGGAGAATTTGATGTCATTTTCCATCCCGTGTCCAACTGCTACGTGGAAGATGTAAGGCCAATCTGGAGGGAATGCTTTCGCGTCTTGAGACCGGGCGGCAGGCTGCTGGCCGGGACCGATCACTATATCAACTACATTGTGGACAGCGAAGAAAAGAAAATTGTCAACAGCCTTCCTTTTAATCCGCTGCGCAACCTTGACCAGCGAAGGCAGCTTGAAGAGGAAGACGCCGGCATGCAGTTCTCCCATTCACTTGAAGAGCAGATCGGAGGACAGCTCGAGGCAGGTTTTCGGCTGCTTGCGCTTTACGAGGACACAAACGGAGAGGGGCGCCTGCATGAAATGAACATTCCGACATTTCTTGCGATGTTGTCGCAGAAACCAAATTGATGAAAACGACCTCTGGGGTCTGTTTGCTGCAGAAATCATAAAAGGAGGCAGATGATGATCAAAGTTTACTGTTACAGCAGGTGCGGTACCTGCAAAAAAGCGCTGAAATGGCTGGATGAGAACAACATTGAGCACGAAGACATCGATATCAAAACAGTCCACCCCGACAAGGATACTCTGCAGAAGTACTATACTTTGAGCGGCCTGCCCATGAAACGCTTTTTTAATACGAGCGGCATTCCATATCGTGAGCTGGGCTTATCCAAAAAGCTGCCGGATATGAGCGAAGAGGAGCAGTTGGCGCTTCTTGCGACCGACGGAATGCTTGTGAAGCGTCCGCTGGTTGTAGGTGATGACTTTGTACTGACCGGATTCAAGGTAGAGGAATGGGAAGCAAAACTCAAAAACTGACCTCAACATCTGAGATGAGACCTCTGGGGTAGTTTGTCCCCAAATGGGGACAAACTACCCCAGAGGTCGAGGCTGAGCTGAGGTCAGGCCGCCCCGAAAGGAACACAATGAAAAGAGAGTACTACCAAGACATAGGCTACAAACCATTCCTGTTCTACGTGATCTACGGTGTAACTGGTGAAGATCTGGAGGTGTCTCAGAAGAGGCACAAAGTAGATGAACTTCCGGAAGGTCTTGACCTGCGAACTCTGACAAGGGACCAGCATGGAGACTATATGGACGGGTTCCTCACCGGTCCGATGGGGAAGGTGCTGGAAGCAGCAAACGCAGATCTGCTGAAGCGATGCAAAGAAGCGAAGGCATGTGTGATCCTGCAGGGTACTGTAATAAACGACAGCACGCTTGATTATATGCGGAATGCGATAGGCATCATTCAGGCTTTTATCGACAAAGGAGCCGCAGGCATACTTGATCCGCAGACCATCGCACTGTATTCGCCCGAACAGTGGACGGAGAAATATTTTGACAAAGAAGTCGATGTCCTGAGACATGTGGTCATTCTTTACTCTAAAGAAGGGGCAAAATATTGGCTTCATACCAGGGGAATGGCTGAGTTCGGAAGGCCGGACATCGGGATTGACGATGTTCCGGAGGAAAGGACCCATGATTATATGAAGGTCATTGAACAGATGATCTATTATGGCGGGCAGGGCGTTTTCTTTGACAGAGACACAAGACTTCACACGCCTGACGGGAAGGCCTTCGTGATTCACCCGGAATTCGTGAATGATTTTGAGAATGAAGATTACAACAATGCCTACTACAATGTGACCGTGCTTGAAGATAGGGAATAGATCTTAGCGAGTCTCGATTTGACCTCTGGGGTAGTTTGTCCCCAGATGGGGACAAACTACCCCAGAGGTCGATCGAACCCCAAACAAGGAGGAATCAAGCAATGAAGACCTATCGTTTTTTGGAACTTGTGGAAAAAGAAAAGGGCTTCGAATTCTATCAGGCCTTTCGCGATGAAGTCGACTGGATCATAGGCGGCAAGGGCGACACATATTGGTTCGCGGTTATGCAGGATCAATCTGTTAAGGAAACCTATATCGGCACGCTCAAGGACGGCGTTTGGTCCGACTGCAAAGTCAAGGGAAAAGGCAAGAGGAAAACCGTAAAGGAAATGCCAGCGGGGAGCACCATCAAGCGCATAGAGGAGAGAGCTTACTTCATGCAGGATGCGGAGTGGGTCAAGAGCAGAAAGCCAAGACTTGTTGCAGATGCGCACCCCCATTATCACTATGTCTACGGCTTTGGTGATAAAGCTTTAGACGTATCGGAGGCATACGGAGTGAGCATCGCGTACTCGGATATCAAAGATCCTGCGGCAGGCTTTCACCTGAGGTATCTCTATACAGGCAAAGAGGTTGAGGCTCCGAAGTGACTAATGACTAAGGACAGAGTCAGAATATAAGGGCATCTGTGAAAGATGAGAAGGGCGGTCCAATGTTTGAGCAGCTAAAGAGACTGTTTACCAAGAGAGTTAAGAATCCTAAGACACCGCAGCGGGGGATGATAACAAGAACATGTAAGATATGCGGAAGGACTTTCACCCTCCCTGAAAATGTCCAGCACTGGCCGGATTGCTGCCAGGAGTGCAGGGCGAAATACCAGCCGGTGGAGAATATCACCAGAAAGTGCCGGAAATGCGGGAAGACCTTCACTTTCCCGTCAAACGCCCCTCGCTGGCCAAAATATTGCTCGGAATGTCAGAAAAAGCGGGCAGCAGGGCAAACGAACAAGAAGCGCAGAGGGAAAAGGACATAAAATGATATAGAGAAACCGACCTCTGGGGTGGTTTGCACTCGGGGGTCCTTCGCACCATTCGGATCCTGCACGATCCAGATTGGCGAGGTGGAAGAACATGAAAATTGAATGGGTTGATGGTTTTGAAATCAAAGCTGTTGCCGAAACTGGCGAAATCGTAATCTCCGCGAACAGAGAGGGGATGCTCTCGCTGGCAAAACATCTAACGGCGCTGGCAGACGGAATACCGGGCGATCACATCCATTATGATGTGAACAATTCTCTTGAAGATGGTTCAACAGAAATGATCATTGAGAGAACCAGATAGTTTCCTGCTTACAGTGAGGGTACTGAAATGGATACAGCCATCAAGAATTATATCGATAGTCTGGACAGAAGGAGCATCCCCTGGAACCGGATGTTTACTGCCTATGGCACTGCGGAGCATTACAATGAACTGCTGTCAGTGCTTGAAGAAATCACTGACGAGGTGCAGTGGAAGAAGACTTTTACCCGCATCTCGGATTTTGAACACCAGAGCACGATGTTCCCGCCGGCTCCGTTTGTACTGGTATTTCTTGTCAGGATTTTGCAAAAGCACCTTCAAGACGGATCCCCGGATGGAATTGCCAAAATATTGATCGACCAACTCGCGTACTACACCGACGTGTGCAACGATGCCGAAAACATGGAGCACGCGCAGCCGTTCGACCATTTCCGGGATCTTCTGGATGACGAGAATCTTTTGCCTGAAGACTGTACAGAAGAGGATCTTGATCAATTATTTGAAAATCCCGATGCGGTTTCAGATGAGCTGTTCTACAGCTTCTACTATTACTCAAAGATTGTTCTGTCCCAAGTGCCGGATATTCTTAAAACGACCTCTGGGGTACTTTGAGGAATAACCGACCTCTGGGGTAGTTTGTGGACAGGTGTGGACAAACTACCCCAGAGGTCGAGGTCACAGAGGTTGAGGTCAGGAGGTCGCCAGGTCATCGCAACAGGCTAAATTACAGAATTAGGAGACCAGCATCAACATGGAACAAAAAATCACGAAGACACTATCGCTTGTTTGTCCCTCCTGCGGAGGAAGAATGGAACTGTCGACGGATGGAGAAAAGGCCGTATGCCCGTATTGCGGGCATGAAATGCTCATCGATACGGATGACACCGCGCAGCAGGAATATGAGCGGCGAATAGCGATGGCCCGTGCCGAGGAGGACATCAAGGATCTGCAGACGAAAAGACAGCGCAAGCGTCGGCTGAAAGGCTGGCTCATCGCTTTTTGCGTGATCGCAGCAATCTGTCTCATCAATGTGGCTATTCCCGGCTCTCCGATGCATGAGCTTGCCTTTCCCCGCACAGCTGATCCGTTTACAACTGTGATTGTCAAGTTTTCCGGCATGTCCGGCAAAGGCAGGGCAGAGCTGCAGATTTCCGACCGCAATGCGGAGTATACAGATGGAGCTAAATTCGAAGTTACACCGGATACCGGCTTGAGCAACGGCGATGCAGTCACGGTGAAGGCACAGGCCCCACTTGGCTGGCGCTTTGATCCTTCCGAGAAACAGTTCACGGTAGAGGGACTCACAGCCTGGGTGACGAGTACTGATCAACTGAGCGAAGACAACCTCAACAAGATTCACGCCAACACTGAACGCCTCATCAGCGAGGACTGGGAGGACATCGTTTCCTCATCGTTTGCTCAGGATATGATTTGTACTCCTTACCGGATGTACCTGTTCATTTCGGACGATAACACTTCATATGAGTACAACGTGCTATACGATACCTATGAGGTAAAAGTTACACGCGCAGACGGATCAGTCTTAACCAGCTACGAGGCCTGCCGCTATACTGATTTAAAAATACCGGCAGACGGTATTCTGACAGCCGGGTATGGAAGCCTGCAGGGCTTTAATTTCGGATATAGCCATGGTTTTTCTTATACCCAATCCTTTTCCGGCTGGACCGATGCCGCCGAAATGGAGGCGGACCTTCGTCATGTAAGGGACGGATACCATATGGCGGATTGATCCTCAACAGCCAAAGAGGGACCGTTTATGGACAGGTGTGGACAAACCACCCCAGAGGTCGATTTATACCCAGGTATACCCAGGTGTGGACAAACTACCCCAGAGGTTGGAGGAGGTCGGAGGGGGTGAAGGAGCAAATCAATGAAAAAGAGCACTGCAGACGCGATTAATATCCTGGGACAGTTTTGCAGCAAGAGAGATGTGGAATGTCTGAACAGCGTAGCTCTTCTGGCAAAATATAGCATCCCCCAGGCAGATGTATTCGTCCTGTTTGGCGGAAGTATTCTCGCGGGCGGGGACCTGCTCGCCCAGGCAATAAAAGACCAAATCGCGAAAGTCTATGTCATAGTAGGCGGCGCCGGGCACACAACCGAGGCCCTGCGGCAAAGAGTACACAACGAGTACCCTGCGATTGAAACAGCCGGCCTGCAGGAAGCGGAAGTCTTTCAGAGATATTTAAAAGAAGTCTATTCTTGTGAGGCAGATTACCTCGAGTCAAAATCCACCAACTGCGGCAACAACATCACCTTCCTGTTGGACCTGCTGAAAGAGAACAATGTCAAGTGTTCCAGCATAATTCTCTGCCAGGATGCCACGATGCAGAGGCGTATGGACGCCGGCCTTCGAAAATATACATCGGACGACCTGCTCATAATCAATTACGCGTCATACAGGGCTTCCGTCATAACTGAGAATGATACTCTGACCTATTCAGAGCTTATTCACGGAATGTGGGACATAGACCGCTATATCAATTTACTTATGGGTGAGATCCCGAGACTTAGGGACGATGAGAATGGTTACGGCCCCAAGGGAAAGAACTTCATTGCCCATGTGGATATTCCTGAGGCGGTTGATGAAGCTTTCAAACAGTTAAAAACAGTGTATGGAGATATAACAAGGGCAGCAAATCCGGAGTATGCATCCAGGTGATATGCCCGTGGAGAACAAACTACCCCAGAGGTCGTTTTTCCACAGGTGGGTACAAACTACCCCAGAGGTCGAGGTCGTTAAACATGAAACAATTCAGGCAATACTTACAACCGCTGATCATACTGATCGTTTTTGAAGCCGTAGCTGTGACATTGTGGCTGACGAAGAACAATATATTCTATTTGTTCAACTTCAGTTATATCGGGCTGTCGATATCTCTCGGGCTATTCCTGTTTATAAACAAATACAAATATGCCAGGCGCATCGTTCAACTGCTCGTCGGCCTGTACATGCTTGTCTATCTCGGGCTGATCTGCCGCGAAAATATGCAGATCGAGGGTTTCTGGTACTATCTTTTCACGGGCGTATTCGAAGCGGCGACGATCCATTATGCAGTTGCCAAAATATTCGGCCCCCTGGTATTTGGACGCGGCTGGTGCGGCTATGCCTGCTGGACGGCAATGGTACTCGATTTTCTTCCATACAAGGTTCCGGCGCATCCGAGAAAGAAGATCGGATGGATCCGCTATATCACATTTGCCTTGTCGCTTATTTTCGTATCAGCGCTGTTTCTTGCAAAAGTCGGGAACATAGAAAGGATCATGTTCTGGGCGTTCATTATAGGAAATATTGCTTATTACGGCATTGGCATAGCGCTTGCATTTGCGCTGAAAGACAACCGGGCCTTCTGCAAATATATCTGCCCGATCACGGTCTTTTTAAAGCCAATGAGCTATTTTTCTCTGATCCGCATTAAATGCGACAAGGACAAATGTGTTGGCTGTGGAAAATGTAAGCGTGTGTGTCCCATGGATGTGGATGTGACAGACAATTCAAGAAGCAGGAAAAACGGTACCGAGTGCATTCTTTGCATGGAGTGCGTCAGGAACTGTCCTAAAGAGGCCCTGTGAACAAACCACCCCAGAGGTCGTTTTTCCACAGGTGTGAACAAACCACCCCAGAGGTCGTTTTTCCACAGGTGGGGACAAACTACCCCAGAGGTCGTTTTCATAAGAGGTCGTTTTCATAACAGCAAATGTTTATACATAAGAAAAGGAGACCAACCATGAAAAAAGTACTGATCATTTCAAGCAGCCCCAGGAAAAACAGCAACTCTGAGACGTTGTGCAAAGCTTTCGCGGAGGGAGCGAAGGAAGCCGGTAATGAGGTGGAGATCGTCACACTCCGAGATAAGACTATTAACTTCTGCCGGGGATGTTTTGCATGTCAGAAAACGCAGAATTGCGTGATTAAAGACGACACAGTCGAGATCTGCCGGAAAGCGCTGACAGCAAACGTGCTGGTTTTTGCATCGCCTATTTACTATTACGAGATGTCGGGCCAGCTCAAGACAATGCTCGATCGCCTGAATCCGCTGTATCCCAGTGACTATGCATTCACCGAGGTGTACTTCCTTTCTTCCGCTGCGGAGGACGAAGATTTCGTTCCGGAAAGAGCAATACATGGCGTAGAAGGCTGGGTTGAATGTTTTGAAAAAGCAAATTTCGCCGGAACAGTGTTCATGGGCGGTGTGACTGCGCCCGGCGAAAAGCCTGATCACCCGGCGTTGGAGGAGGCAAGGGAAATGGGGCGGAAGTGCTGAGAGCGAACGGAAGCCGTTCTGTAGATTTGAGCTCACAGCAATCGGCCATTGGGGACTTGTGACAATGATCATTCAAAATATTGATAAAGGAAAACCCTTTGACTGGGGAAAAACGTCGGAGGATTATGCAAAATACAGAGACATATATTCTCAGGAATTCTATGACTATATTTTGGCCCTTGGACTGTGTAAGAACGGGCAGAAGGTTTTGGATATCGGTACCGGAACCGGTGTGCTTCCGAGAAATATGTACAAGTATGGGGCAGAGTGGGTAGGAACCGATATAGCCGAAAATCAAATCGAACAGGCAAATGCGCCGGAAAGTTTCACGGTGAAGCACTATGTTTCCATAGCAGAATTGCAAAAGAGTGAAAGGATGGGTTCTGTATGAACATCCAGATATTCGGCACAAAGAAAAGCAGTGATATGAGAAAACGTGGAAGTGATAATTCGAGGTATTATGGACAGATTATTTTTAGATAATCATTACGATTCCATCCTTGCGGCAAACAGGGAAAAGATCATGGCAGGCGGAATTGGAGACGCGCTTCTGGAAAGGGCCCTGACTGACAGCAGGATGTCCCTTGTTGTTCTGATCCGCATTCCTCTTAATTTGGCAGAAAAGATCAACAGCTGCATTGATGATCTAAGAGGGATTGAGCCAAATCTGTACTATTATCCTGCCAAGGATTTCCACATCACAGTGATGGATGTACTAAAAGGCGAGGAGGGAAGAGAAATCCCCCAAAATATCACAGAGTACATTAACTGCATAGAAGAGTGCAGTAAAGACATTTCTCCTTTCAGGATCGAATTTGACGACCTGACAGCCAGCGATAATGCCATCCTGGTGCGCGGCTATTATGACGATCAGTTAATGGTATTCAGGCAGAAGCTCAGAGATATGCTTAAGCAGAGGGGACTGCCGCTGGAGGAGAGATACAAAACCATTTCGTCTCATGTCACAATTGCGAGATTGCACAGTAAGTATCAAAATCCTGAGGGGCTTCTGGATTACATAGAAAAGCCGAGATCATTCGGAACCATGATGGTAAGCAATATGGAGATTTCATTCCACAACTGGTATGACACGAGGAAAGAAGTTCTTTCGGCAATAGAATTGGATAAACGACCTCGACCTCTGGGGTAGTTTGTCCCCACCTGTGGACAAACTACCCCAGAGGTCTAATGATACCCGGATAATGAAAACGTCAAAATAGCGTTCCACCCGACGGGAACACACGTCACGATCATGTATAGTCAGTTCCCCGAGGAAATGCAAGCTGAGATAAAGTCCTTCATGGACAGCTGCCTGAAGTAAGGAGGCACAATTTGGTAACAGAAAAAATGTACGACAAACTGGCGCAGCTCGTGGTGCGCAAAGGTGTAAATGTTCAGAAGGACCAGCCCGTGGTCATCAGGGCGCACGTGCAGGACGCGGCTTTTGTGAAAAAGATCGTGAAGTGCGCGTATGAGGCCGGGGCCAGATATGTGAGTGTCGAGTGGCACGACAGCGACCTCACGAGGATGGCCTACGAATATGAGAGCAAAGAAGTGCTGTCCCAGGTGCCGCAGTGGAAATATGACAAGACTAAAGCACAGCACGACGACGGTGCCTGCTATATCACAGTCCTGTCCGACAAGCCCGGCGTCATGGCCGGAGTGGACAGCGAGAAGATCAAGGCCGCCAATATGGCCTATTACACGAAAATGGCGGACCTTATGAGTTACACCATGAATAATGAGGGGCAGTGGAGCGTGATCGGCGTGCCTTCCGTGGAATGGGCCAAAACAGTGTTCCCAGGTCTCTCTGAAGAAGAGGCCTTTGAGAAGCTCGGAGACGCGATTTTCGCCGTGACACGGGTTTCGGAAGACAACGATCCCATCGCCGAGT
The DNA here is from genome assembly GCA_902781325.1 of uncultured Lachnospiraceae bacterium. GTDB lineage: Bacteria > Bacillota > Clostridia > Lachnospirales > Lachnospiraceae > CAG-791. The sequence continues at coordinate 9,341 of CACZJD010000013.1, read as the reverse complement.
GGGACCAGCATGACAAAGAATTGATCGGGCACGCGCGAAAAATGAATTCGTATAGATTCGCGAAACTGCACTTTACCAGCGAACTCGGAACGGATGTAGAGGTGGAACTCGTGAAGGACCACATCTGGGTCGGCGGCGGGTGTACAACGCCGGACGGGGTATATTTTGACCCGAATATGCCGACCGAGGAGTGCTTCTGCATGCCGCGCAAGACCGGTGTAAACGGAATTGTGTACGCGTCCAAGCCGCTGGACTATGAGGGCAAAGTGATCGACGGCTTCTGGCTGCGCTTCGAGAACGGGAAGGCCGTCGAGTTCGGCGCCCGTGAGGGGGAAGACGCGCTCGCGCAGCTGCTGAGCTACGATGAGGGATCCGCTTATCTGGGCGAAGTGGCGCTGGTCCCTTATGACTCGCCGGTGTCGCAGTCAGGCATCCTCTTCTTCAACACCTTGTACGACGAGAACGCGGCGTGCCATTTGGCGCTGGGACGGCCTTATCCCGAGAACATCGAGGGTGGCGAGGCTATGAGCAAGGAAGAGCTCGCAGCGCGCGGAGCCAACGATTCTATGCAGCATGTGGATTTCATGATCGGAACACGCGGAACGGACATCGACGGGATCCTTGAAGACGGCACGGCCGTGCCGGTCTTCCGGGGCGGAAACTGGGCTTAAACTTAACTTAAATCGACCTCTGGGGTAGTTTGTGGACAGGTGTCCACAAACTACCCCAGAGGTCGAGGCAGAGACCGCGGTCCCACTGAAAGAGAGGACTTGATATGAATCAATATTTTACTTTTGACAGAATCAACAACGAGAGAATCTTGTCATTTTATTCGCGCAAACCGCTGGATTTTGGCGGCGCTGCACTGGAAGCTGAGGGCAGAAAGAAGCTGATCGAGTCGATCGAGGCCGATTTCGGATACAAGTTCCGCGCTGTTAAACAGTGCACCAAACAGGTCCACGGAGACAGAGTGGTCATTGTGGATGAGCAGAATCTGGGCGAGGAGACAGGGCCTGCGGACGGTCTTCTCACGGATCTTCGGGGAGTCGCGCTGGAAATCCATACGGCCGACTGTCAGAGCGTGTTCCTGTATGACCCGGTCCGGGGCGTGATCGGAAACGTGCACAGCGGGTGGAAGGGAACCGTTCAGAAGATTGTCCCGAAGGCGGCGCAGCTCATGATGGATCACTACGGCAGCAGGCCGCAGGACATCGAGATCTACATCAATCCCAGTATCCTGGAATGCTGCTTTGAGATCGAAGAGGATGTGGTCACACAGTTCGCCGGCATAGTGGATGTGTCAAAATATTGCCGCAAGGACCGCATCGTCAACGGAAGACAGAAGTATTTCATGGACACAACTGCCGTGAATAGGAACCTTCTGGCGGAGCTGGGTATTCCGAAGGGAAACATCTTCCTAAGCGGCGTGTGCACGATGTGCGACCGCAAAGAGTACCATTCCTACAGGGGCGACCATCACGTGACCGGGCGCAACGGCTCGATGATCTGCATGAAGTGACTTAATTTTTAATCTAAAATCTAAAACCGACCTCTGGGGTAGTTTGTAGACACCTGTCTACAAACTACCCCAGAGGTCTCTTTTCATGGTAAAATTCATTCAGAGATGCAAATTACCCCAGAGGTCTTTAAGTAAGCGTTCGAGGTCTTAAACATCTTAAGAAGTATCCAGGAGGTAAGAAAATGAAGATCGCATGGTTCTGCATACCTGCCCACGGGCACACAAACCCGACACTCGGTATTGTGAAAGAGCTGACCGAAGCCGGCCATCAGGTCTACTATTTCTCATTTGAGATGTTCCGGGAGAAGATCGAGCAGGCGGGTGCGGCCTTTATAGGCTGTGACGGCTATGATTTCGAGATGGAGGACAAGGAAAACGCCGACAGGGTCGGCAAGGATAAGGCTTTTGCCACGGAACTCCTCGTCTCCTCGACGCTGGCCCTCGACGAGATGACAACAGAGAAGGTGCATGAGATCAAGCCGGATCTCGTAGTCTCGGACTCGGTCGCTTTCTGGGGCAAACTTGTCGCAATGAAGCACGGGCTTCCGTACGTTTCCTCGACCACGACCTTCGCCTTCAACCGCTATTCGGCAAAATACATGAAGGAGACGCCCTGGGATATCGCGAAAATGCTCTTCACCATGCCCAAGATCAACAAGCAGATCAGGCGCCTGCAGGAGAAAGGCTATCCTGTGAAGGGAATCCTGGACATTGTGCAGAACGACAACGAGACCAACACAATCGTCTACACGTCAAAATATTTCCAGCCCTGTTCGGACACTTTTTCCGATCGGTACCATTTTATCGGACCGTCGATCCGGCCAATAAAGGAACCTTTTGAGAAGACAGCAGAGAAGACTGTGTACATCTCTATGGGAACGGTCAACCAGAACAGAGAATTCTACCGCAACTGCATCCATGTACTCGGGCAGACCGACTGGCAGGTCATCATCTCCATGGGTACGAACACGGAGCATTTCGAACATGTGCCGGATAACATCGAGATTCATGAATCCGTCGATCAGATGGCAGTGCTCTCGATCGCGGATGCATTTGTTACCCACTGCGGCATGAACTCCGCTTCCGAGGGCCTGTATTTCCGGGTGCCGCTGGTGCTCTTCCCTCAGACGCCGGAGCAGGGCGCAGTGGCAAAGAGAACTGAGGAACTCGGCGCCGGTATTATGCTGAAGTCGATCTCAGAGGAAGATGTCCTGCAGGCACTGACGCGGGTTCTGACAGAACCTTCTTTTAAAGAAAACGCGGGTTTAATCTCTGACAGTTTCCATGCCTGCGGCGGTGCGAAGGAAGCCCGGGCATTTTTGGAGAAGATTGCTCATTAAACGACCTCTGGGGTAGTTTGCAGACAGGTGTCTACAAACTACCCCAGAGGTCCCAATGGTCGTTTTGGGGCTATTTCCACGCCGTTTTAGGCTTTACATCGTCTCCCGCCACAAACGTCTCGCGAAGAGCACTGCGGCAGCAGTAAGGAGAGCAACTACAACCTCAATAGCGATCACGTTCACGCCCAGACCGGACAGAAGGGCGGCAGCAGCGTCGACAGCGAAATGGATCAGGATTGCCGCCGGATAGAGATAGAGCTTGCCCTCCCATTTGACGGCGAACCAGACGATGACTGACAGCGCGATATGCAGCGCGATGGCCAGCAGGCGCTCAACACCGCCCAGCAGGAACTGATAGGAAGGTGTTGTGGCCAAAAGAGTGATGGACTGCTGCGCCTGGACCAACTGGTCGCCGGACAGAGAAGCGAGCATTGTCGAGATACTTCCGTTGTTGATCATAACAGACCAGATAATATTGTTGACCATGGTTAAACCGGTGATGACGATCGCCTCGAAGCCGCCGTGTCCTGCGCCGTACATGAGGGCGTTCACATTTTTGGCACGGTATTTTTTGAGGGCGAAGGCGAAGGCCAGATAGCGTCCGGTCTCCTCAAAGAGCCCTGCCATAAAGCCGCCGTAGAGCGCGTACAGCCAGATGCTGCCGCGGATCGCCGGCCCTGCGGGAGAGGAGAACACGAGATTGTGCAGCCCCGACTCCAGGATAAAGGCGAAGAGCAGCATCACGGCGCATCCTGCGAAGAACGGATATACATCCGCCTTTTTCACCAGCCGCAGATATAGAAAGAGCGCCAGCGGCGTCAGAAAGCAGACCGCGCAGGAAACAGCCATAAAAATGATTGATAACGTCGGAACGGTTACGGTCATTGCTTAACCTCCATGTGTAAATCGACCTCTGGGGTAGTTTGTCCCCACCTGGGGACAAACTACCCCAGAGGTCGATTTTGTTTTTTTATTATTCCTCCATCCCGTATTCTTTCAGCACGAAGTCCTTGAAGACCTGGGTGACGGGGTTGACAGTGTTGTCTTTCCAGATGGCCAGGATGTCCACATATTCATGATCGCCCTCGAGAGGAACAAAGGACAGATCCGTGGAGTGCCCGAGGGCGCTCACAATGGACTCAGGAAGGATGGTGATGCCTATGCCGGTGGAAACGAGGATCATCAGGGTCTCCGCGTCGGAGGAGCGGGCGTCGATCCTTGGGATGAAACCTGATTCGGCGTATTTGTCAGGGAGGACATGGCCATATTTTTTGGCTGAGGGGTCGTCATAATACTTCGTCAGAAGAAAGGGCTCGTCCCTCAGGTCATAGCGGCGGATTGAGGAGAGCTGGGCGTAGGGGTGTCCGGGCGGAAGCACCGCATAGAGCCTGTCTCTGGCAATGCGTTTATAGGTGAAGTCGGTGAGGCCCGTGTTACCGTAGACGATGTTGAAGATGAAGTCCATCCTGCCCTGTTCCAGGTTCATGAGGAGATCCAGATGCGCCTGACGGTAGATCTGGAACTTGACGGAAGGATTCTGCAAATAGAACTTTTTGATCAGGGGAGTGATCAGGGAGAAGCCCTGTCCCTTTACATATCCTATATTCAGGGAGCCTGAGATGCCGTCCGCGGCGTTTCGGGCTCTGTTTATCGCGATCTTGCTCCTCTCCAGGATCGCTTTTGCTTCCATATAGAAGATCTCTCCGGCGGGTGTAAGATGCACCCGCTTTTTTTCGCGCGCGAACAGTTTGACGCCGAGCTGCTCCTCCAAAGCCTGAATGTGCTGTGTGATCGCTGTCTGTGAAATATAGTGCAGTTTGCCGGCTTCCGTGAAGCTGAGAGTTTCTGCTGCTGTGATGAAATACTTGAGCTGATTGGTAGTCATTCAGATCACTCCTTTGCTGACAAGATAGCCGTCGGGAAGACTCTCCCCGTAAAAAGGGGTACCCTGCCGAAGCAATTAGTTTGAAATCTACTCATAAGTAAAAACTTATTAACTGCTGAAAATCATTATACCAACTGGCTGAAAAAAACGAAATATCAAATAATCCGGACTCATTAATAAGGTTTTACTTGTCAACTGATTCCAAACGCTTATTGGAAGATAACACTCGGGCAAGGCTATACTTTTGTTAAATAAAAAACATACTTCGCCGCCAAAACATTGAAGTACTGAAAAGTACAAATAGAAGAGCGCAGCGAAGCAGCATCCGGAAGGAGGAACAGAGAAAAGATGAGGAAGGCACTGGAAGGTATCAAAGTTATTCAGCTGGCAAACTTTATCGCAGCTGCAGCTACAGGACGTTATCTGGCAGATCACGGCGCAGACGTTATTCTGGTAGAGTCCCCCAAGGGCGACCCGATCCGCTACACACAGGAGCAGGAAGGACGTCCTCAGAACATCAAAGAGAATGTTGCCTGGGAATATCTCAATGGTAACAAGCGCTGCATCTCAATCAACACCAAGACAGAGGAAGGAAAAGAAGCACTTTTCAAACTCCTCGATGGCGCGGATGTTCTTCTTACAAACTGGAGACTGGGCGCTCTGCAGAGAGCAGGTCTTGACTATGAGACCCTCAAAGAGAGATATCCCAAGCTCATTTATGCTATGATCCTCGGCTACGGCAAGACCGGCCCCGACAAGGATCTGCCCGGCTACGATTTCACCGCTTTCTTCGGAAGAGGCGGCTATACACAGAACCTTCGCCGCAGAGGAAATGACCCTATCACCATGATTCCCGGCCTCGGCGACAACAACGTCGGTCTGATGCTCGCTATGGGTATCATCACCGCTCTCTACAACAGACAGTTCACCGGAAAGGGTGATTTTGTCACAACGAGCCTTTATGAGACCGCTATCTTCAACATGTCCATGATGCTTCTGGGCGTGCAGTATGACGGCCAGGCTCATGACTATCCGATCTCTATCTACGACAACAAGAATCCCTTCAACGGAGCATACCGCACCAGCGACGACCGTATCATCCAGTGCGCATGCCCCGACTACAACGTAAGATTCGAGCAGTTCCTTAAGGCCATTGGCAGACAGGACCTGATCGACTGCGGCAAGTACTATCCCCAGACAGAGATGCTCGCGAATAACCTGATCAAGGAGTTCATGGATGAGATCCAGAAGACTTTCCTTGAGCACGACGTCAAAGAGATGGACGAGATCCTCAGAAAGGGCGATATCCCTCACAGCATCGCTTACAGTTGGGATGACATCATGAACGACCCTCAGGCACACGCTGTCGGCGCTTTCTACGATGTAACCTGCCCCAACGGCGTAGTCCGCAAGGCAACTCACACACCCGTCCGTCTTGAGTCCGAGGGCGACATCGACGGCAGGACCGCTCCCATGATCGGCGAGCAGGGCCGCGAGATCCTGAGTGAGATCGGTTACACAGATGAGAAGATTGACCAGATGCTGGCTGACGGCTCCCTCTATATCTGGCAGGACAAGGAATAAAAGATGTATACATTCGGAATCGATATCGGATCGACCACCTCTAAATGCGTGGTCATGGAAGATGGTCAAAGAATAGCCGGCACCTCTCTTTTGGTGGGAGGCATCGGCACCAGGAGCCCGGAACTGGCAGTGAGCCAGGCACTGGAAAACGCAGGCGTCACATGGGACGACCTCGCAGCCACAGCAGCTACAGGCTACGGCCGCAACCGCTATGAGGGCGCGGACTATAACGTCAGCGAACTGTCCTGCCACGGACTCGGCGCGCACCATACTTTCCCCACAGTCCGCACGATCATCGATATCGGCGGACAGGACGCCAAAGTGATCTCCCTGGATGAAAAGGGCCGCATGAACAACTTCCTCATGAACGACAAGTGCGCGGCCGGTACAGGGCGGTTTCTGGACGTCATGGCCAACATTCTGGTCGTGCCGGTGGATGAATTCGCAGGGTACTGCGAAAAATCCGTAAACCCGGCCCAGATCTCCAGTACCTGCACGGTATTCGCGGAGAGCGAAGTGATCAGCCAGCTGGCTAACGGCGTGGAGATGGAGGACCTGATCGCGGGAATCTGCAGCAGCGTAGCAGTCCGTGTGGGAAATCTGGCCAAGAGAATCAATATTGTTCCGGATGTCTGTATGAGCGGAGGCGTTGCGCAGAACGCAGGCGTCAGAAACGCGCTATCCCGCAGCATCGGGCAGCCCATACTGTTCTCTCCACAGGCCCAGCTGTTCGGAGCGATCGGCGCAGCGCTTTATGCATACCAGAAACAAGTGAAAAAATAATTGAAAGGATCGATCGACATGGCAGAAGAAGTTAAGAAAAAACGTCCGCCGCTGGATCCGAATTCAGCGAAGGCAAGACTTGGCAAGATCGCAGCAGAAGCATATTCTTCCGCACAGGCTGCCAAGGAACGCGGTGAAATGGTAGGCTGGTGCTCCAGCAACTTCCCCGTGGAAATTCCCGAGACCCTCGGCCTGGCAGTAGTTTACCCCGAGAACCAGGCGGCAGGTATCGCGGCCCGCGGCGCCGGCGAGCGCATGTGCAACATCAGTGAAGCAGACGGATATTCCAACGACATCTGCGCGTACGCAAGGATCAGCCTTGCCTATGCCAAGGTTAAGAGCGCGCCGGAGCAGGATATGCCCCAGCCTGATTTCCTTCTCTGTTGTAATAATATCTGCAACTGCATGATCAAGTGGTATGAGAACCTGGCGAAGGAACTCAATATCCCCATGATCATGATCGATATCCCCTTTAACCCTGACTACGAAGTATCCGACGCTGAAGTCGCTTATGTCCGCGACCAGTTCCGCGCAGCCATCAAGCAGCTCGAGGAACTGACCGGCAAGAAGTGGAGCGAGGAGAAGTACAACGAAGTCAGAGAGATCAGCGGAAGAACCAGCCGCGCATGGCTCAAGGCTACCGCTTGCGCTCACTATGAGCCCTCACCTTTCAACGGCTTCGACCTGCTCAACCACATGGCAGTCATGGTCACCGCCCGCGGCAAACTTGAGGCGGCGGAAGCTATGGAGAAGCTGTATCAGGAGTACGAAGAGAACCACGAGAAGGGCGTCAGCACATTCCGTACGGAAGAGAAGTACAGGATCATGTTCGAAGGCATCGCATGCTGGCCCTGGCTTCGCGTGACATCCACAGGACTTAAGAGCAGAGGCATCAACATGGTCACCACCATCTACGCCGACGCTTTCGGATTCATTTATGACGACTTCGACGATATGTGCCGCGCATACTGCAAGGTGCCGAACGCCATCAACCTCGAGTACGCACGCGACAAGCGCGTCACGCTCTGCAAGAACAACAAGGTCGAAGGCCTTCTGGTCCACACCAACCGCAGCTGCAAGCTCTGGAGCGGATTCATGTATGAGATGAGCCGCCAGATCGGCGAAGAGTGCGACATCCCTGTAGCAAGCTTCGACGGCGACCAGGCAGATCCCCGCAACTTCTCTGAGGCGCAGTATGACACCCGCGTCCAGGGCCTTATGGAAATTATGGAAGCACGGAAGTGATGGCGGGAAGCGCTATTTTGACGGCCGTAAACGCGGCCTGACAGCGTAACTTACACAGCACATTCCGGAATAAGGAGGAATAAATGAACAAACAGGAATTACTCGCATGCTTCCATGAGGCGGTCGCAGACCCCAGGAAGCTGATGGACAAATATCTGGCAGAAGGCCGCAAGGTAGTTCTGACTGCCCCTGTCTATACACCCGAAGAGATCATCCATTCCATGGGAATGGTTCCCATGGGCGTTTGGGGAGCAGACGTTCAGATCAACGAGGCCAAAAAATACTTCCCGGCATTTATCTGCACGATCATGCAGAGCATTGTCGAGTTGGGAATCAAGGGCGTATACGACGGAGCGTCCGCAATCGTGATCCCCAGCCTGTGCGATTCCCTTAAAGTTATCGGACAGAACTGGAAATACGCGGTTAAGGGCATCCCCTTTATCGCCATGACCTATCCCCAGAACAGAAAGCCCGCTTTCGGCCACACTTTCACAAAGGCCGGCTATGAGTACGTGATCAGGGGCCTTGAAGAGGCGACCGGTCTTAAGTTTGACGACGAGAAACTCGCTGAGTCCATCGAAGTCTACAACGCCCACAACGCGGCGATGAGAGCGCTGGTTCCCGCACTGGCAGCGCACTGCGAGATCACATGCGCACAGAGAAGCGATATCTTCAAGAGCGCTTTCTTCATGAGAAAAGAAGAGCACACAGCTCTCGTGAACGAACTGCTGGCAGTTCTTGAAGCAGAAGCTCCTGCAGAGGACAAGATCCGCATCATGACCAGCGGTATCCTCGCCGATGCTCCCGGACTCCTTGAGATCCTGGACGACAACGGCATGCAGATCGTCTGCGACGACGTCGCGGCTGAGAGCAGACAGTACCGCACAGACGCACCCGCAGAGGGCGAAACCGCGCTGGACCGTCTCGCTTCCAAGTTCTGCGCTATGGACAACTGCAGTGTTCTCTACGATGTAGAGAAAAAGCG
>CACZJD010000012.1 GCA_902781325.1 uncultured Lachnospiraceae bacterium | reverse complement strand
GGTCTACAACATCGGCCATTCCCACCTGACTCACAAGGGACCTAAGCCGGCTCCCAATGACAACGACGAAGCGATCTACGCGGCGATCAACGAGCGCGCCTGCTGCGATCCCGTACAGCCGATCATGAAGGAAGCACCTGTCAATGAGAAGCCCGCAGCGGCCGCTCCTAAGGCTGAAGAGAAGCCCGTAACAGCTGCTCCGAAGGCTGAGGAGAAACCCGTAACGATCGCAGTCAAGCCCGAGAGCTCCGTATCGATCTTACTGTTCAAGACGCCTTCCTGCCCGAACTGCAAGGCAGCGGGAGCGATCCTGGACAAGGCGGGAGTGGAATATAAGCCGCTCAACGCCAACGAGGAGAGAGAACTGGTTCAGAAGTTCGGAATCAAGCAGGCCCCCACACTTGTTCTGGTCAACGGCGATTCTTTTGAGAAGTATCGCGGCGTGTCCGACATCAAGGGATGGCTGATGCACAAATAAGAAAAATCAGAGAGCCGCCCGGCAGTGGGATCACTGTCGGGCGATCTTAATGTAAACGGCATAAGGGAGGAAAGCAAAATGCATGATATCATCGTAGTCGGCGGAGGCGCCGCGGGAATGACCGCAGCTCTGTATGCACAGCGCAACGGCAAGAGCGCGCTCGTCATCGAGAAGAACGGTTTCGGAGGCCAGATCACACACTCCCCCAAGGTGGAGAACTATCCCGGAACGCTGCAGATGAGCGGAAACGAGTTCGCCGAGAAGATGCTGGACCAGATCCTGGCACAAGGTGCGGAGATCGAATTTGAGAATGTCATATCCGTGGAGGACCGCGGCGATGTCAAAATAGTGAGGACCGAAGAAGGCGGCGTCTACGAAGGCCTTGCAGTGGTCCTGGCGACGGGAGTCAGGCACCGCATGCTCGGCATTGAGGGCGAAGAGGAACTTGTGGGCGACGGCATCTCTTTCTGCGCGGTATGCGACGGCGACTTCTACACCGGACGGCGCGTGTGCGTGGCCGGCGGCGGCAATTCGGCTCTTCAGGAAGCGATCCTTCTGTCTGAGAAATGCAGTGAAGTTATCATGCTGCAGGATCTGGACTTTTTTACCGGCGAGCAGAAACTTCAGGAAGTCCTGTTCGCGAAGCCCAATGTGAAGACTTTCACCGGTGTGAAGATTGACCGTTTTCTCTCGAAGGACGGCGAACTGTGCGGCCTTGAGGTAGGAAGAACAAAGACCGGCGAGGTGTTCAATGTAGATTGCGACGGCCTTTTTGTGGCGATCGGGCTGATCCCGGAGAATGAGCCCTTCCGCGAGCTGGCTGAACTGAACGGATTCGGATATTTTGACTCAGATGAGCGATGCGAGACCAAGACTCCCGGCATCTATGTGGCGGGCGACTGCCGCAGCAAGACTGTGCGCCAGCTCACGACAGCTGTAGCGGACGGCGCGAGCGCGGCACTGGCGGCATGCAGATACCTGCAGATGAGGTAATACGGAGCAATTGTTATGAATTCTATTATATTCGGCGTAATATTCTGGGTGCTGCTTCTGGGCACGGTCTGGCTTGTCCGGCCGGGGTCCGGACTTTTGCGCATCACGATGGAACGGTGGACCGCAGCACACACGCTTGTCACGGTCCTTGTGCTGGCCGCACTGATCGGTTCGAGCAGTTTCCTGATGACGCTGTGCCCCATGTGGAACGGGGAGATCACCGCGAAACTGATGGAAGAGACCGAGGCCAGGGCTAAGGAGATGGCAGCCGGTGCGGGCAAAGAAGAGTGGATGGACACTGCGGCCGCAGCCGCGAGTATGGACGAGCCGAACACGGATCCCGACCGCTACGCGATCAAGAACAAGAATCAGTATGAGCTGATGGCGGACGCTCTTTTGAAAGGGCAGATCTACCTTGAGTATGGCGACATGGACCGCCGTCTTCTCGAGATGCCCAATCCCTACGACACCAGAGCCAGGAGAGAACTGGGTGTCAGGTATCACTGGGATCATGCTTTCTATAAAGGGCGCTACTATATGTATTTTGGCGTAGTGCCGGTCTTTTTGCTGTTCATCCCGTTTAAGCTGATCACCGGGGCGAGCCTGACGACGTATCACGCGACGCAGGTCTTTGTCGGAATGTCCATAATCGGCCTGTTTCTGTTCTTCCGGCTCTTATCGAAGCGGTTCTTCCCGAAACTGTCCTTTCCGGTCTACCTGTTTCTGGGTGCGGCAATATCAGTGACGAGCATGGTGCACTGTGTCGCCAAGCCTGCCATGTACATGACGGCATTCGCGGCGGCTTTCTGTATGGAGATCTGGAGCGTCTACTTCTATGTCAAAGCAGTGTGGGCCACAGAAGATGAGAACCGGGCCATTTTCCGGGCTTTTCTCGGCGCGCTTTTCGGGGCGCTCGCGTTCGGGTGCCGTCCGTCCATCGCGCTCGGAAACCTGATCGTGATCCCGTGCCTGATCGTCTTTTTGCGAGGGCACAAATTCAGCGGGAAGCTGCTTTTGAAACTGGCGGCGGCAGCTTCGCCCTACATCATAATCGGTGCGCTGCTCATGTTCTACAACTACATCCGTTTCGAGAATCCCTTTGAATTCGGTCAAAGTTATCAGCTGACCGTGGCCGACCAGTCCGCCTACGGAAGCCTGTTCTCGAGGCTGAGCGCCCGCGGGCTTTTAAACGGGGCGACCTTCTTCCTGACCCGCTCCGAAGACCTGGTCGCCGAGTTCCCCCACATCGTGGAGGGAGGCGTGTTCTACACCTATCCGGTGTTTGGCGCGGGGCTCTTCGCCCTTACCAATAAAAAGACACGCACCGCGATCAGGGCCAATAAATTTGTCCTGTTTCTTCTGGGCGGAATCGCGACGATCGGCGTCATCATCATGATGGACGTCGTCTGGACACCGTATCTGCTGGCGCGCTACAGAGAAGATATGATGTGGCTTCTGGGCATGCTCGTGTTTCTTGCGGTGGGAATGCGGTATACGGATGGAAAAGGAGCTGGTACCGCAGAATCTGCGGCTATCGCTGAGGTAGATTCCGGACCGGGGCCGGCAGCGGAAACTTCTACTGAACTTGCTGTGGAGCCTTGTGAGGAAGCTAAAGAATTCAGTTCGGCGATCTGCCTGCTTTCCGTTTTTTCGATCCTGGTCTGCGCGTTTGTGTTCGTGCAGCTTGATATGAAGCATTTTCTGCCGGAGCAGATTGAGGTTATTAAGAAGCTTGTGGGTGCGCTGACGTTCGGGCTGTGAAAAAAGGACTGCCGCAAATGCGGCAGTCCCTTTTTTATTGTGTTATTCAAGATTCAGTTTACGATCCAGCAGCAGCCATGTAATGACGCCGAAGAAGGCGGTCTGGGCCAGCAGGAACAGGATCATGCCGCCCTGGGCAATGTAGAGGGACCGGAGGGTGTCAGCTTCGAAGATCTGTCCGAAGGAATCGAAGATTCCGAAGTACATGCCTGCGCGGCTGAAGATCGTTGTGAGGGTCGTGCCGATCATGTTGAAGCCGATCAGAGCGACAATGCTCATCAGGATGCGATGGTCATTGAACTGATGGCCGATGGCAATACCCGCGTAGATGCGGACGATGGAAGCCGCTGCGCCTAAGATGATCATCAGCAGGAAGAGGATGGTGGTGGCAAGTGCGCTCGGCAGGCGCTCAAACAGTTCCGGGTGGGAGAAGATTTCCGCGAAGCCCTCGAACATGCCGAATCCGCCGGCGCCCAGAGCGGAGAGGAAGATCGCAAGGAAGGAGACAACTGTGCTCAGCATGGACCAGATCAGGACGCTGAGGACTTTGGAAGCGATCAGCGTGGCAGTATCTGTGGGCAGGGAGAACATCAGGTAGCCTTCCAGACCCAGAAGATTTTTGTAAAAACGGGTCACGGACAGCACACAGGTCATGATGATAATTGCCAGAATGAGGATGCCGTACAGCATAAAGAGCAGGATGCCGGGGAGTCCGCTCATGAAGTCATCCGGCAGGAACTGGATGCTCAGTCCTGTAATAAGGGCAAAGCCCAGCGTTGCCGCGTAGAGGGGCAGCATGATGCGCCCGAAAGCTTTCATTTCATATCCGATTAATTTCAGAAGCATCTGTACACCTCCCGGAAATACCCGTCGATGCTCTTGCCGGTTCTCTCCCGGAGCGCGTCGGAGTTCTCATGCAGCGCGATCGTGCCATTCTGTAAGAAGACCACTTCGTCAAGGATCGGTTCCACGTCTGTGATCAGGTGAGTGGAGATCAGGACCAGCGCGTTCTCAGAATAGTTTGTCAAAATAGTGCGCAGTATATAGTCTCTCGTAGCGGGATCCACACCCGCGATGGGCTCGTCGAGCAGGTAGACCCTGGCTTCACGGCTCATAGTGAAGATGAGCTGTACTTTCTCCCGGGTGCCCTTGGACATCTTGCCGAGGGGCATGGTTCCGGTCACACCGAGGGCCTCGAGCATGTCCGCTGACTTGGCCGGATTGAAGTCCGCGAAGAATTCGTGGTAGAAAGCGGTCAGCTGGTCGAGGTTCATCCACTGGGGCAAAAAGTCGCGGTCCGGCAGGTAGGAGACGAACGCCTTGGTCTGGGGACCGGGGAGCATGCCGTCTATGGTGACCATACCCGCCGTCGGGGTCAATAGGTGCTGCGCGAGCTTGATCAGGGTCGTCTTGCCGCTTCCGTTGGGGCCGACAAGGCCTACGATCCTGCCGCTGTCCAGGGACAGGTCGATATTTTTCAGAGCCTGTATGCTGCCGTAGTTCTTGGACAGGCTTCTGCATTCAAGAATACTCATATCAGGTTTCCTCCTTGTGTTCATTGCTGTTCTCGTCCCGAACTGTATTCGGGCTGATTTTATCCCGGACCGTATCCAGGATCTGTTCGCCGCTCATGCCAAGGTCCCGGAGTCTTGCGATGAATTCAGAGACGATCTCTTCACTCATCGATTTCCGCAGGTCCAGGAGAGCGTCAGCGTCTTCCGTGATAAAGCGTCCGGCGGTCCTCTGGGAGTTTACCAGCCCGCTTCGCTCCAGTTCGGAAAGCGCTCTCTGCATTGTGTTTGGGTTGACACCGGCCTCCAGTGCGAGATCGCGGACGGAAGGGAGACGGGAGCCGGGCGGGTAAGCGCCGCTCGCGATATTCCTCTTGAGCGTGTTCACGATCTGCAGATAGATGGGGGTGTTATCATTGAAGTTCCATGCCATGATTCCCTCCGCTATCATTGATTGATGTTTTATACTGTCTTATTGTACTAAGCGGTTAATACAATAAGACAGTAATACACTCTGCAGGGAATGTCAATAGCTTGCGTCATTTTTTTTAAAAAGCTTATAATGACAGATGAGGTGCTGCTGCGAAGAAGAGAATAACAGAGGAGTGACCAGGTGAAAGAAGAAAAAATCGTCCATCCGATCCCGCCGCTCTACAGGGCGGATTCGGAAATATTGATACTGGGAAGTTTCCCGTCGGTGAAGTCGAGGGAGTCGGCCTTTTTCTACGGGCATCCGCAGAACCGCTTCTGGAAGGTGATGGCGGAGGTATTCGGGGACGAGGTGCCCCGGGATGTGCCTGAGCGCCGCAGTTTCCTGATCCGCCATCGGATCGCGGCCTGGGATGTGATCCATTCCTGCACGATCCGGGGATCGTCGGACGCCAGCATCAAGGATGTAGTGGCCAATGACCTGACGGTGATCCTGAACAAAGCGCCGATCAGGCAGATCTATGTGAACGGCAGGACTGCGGAGAAGATGTATAAGAAGTACATAGAACCGTCGATCGGAAGAAAGGCAGTGTGTCTGCCGTCTACGAGTCCGGCCAACGCAGCCTGGTCGCTGGAGCGGCTGGTCGAAGCCTGGAAAGCCGTGCGGGAGTAAGGCGCTGCTCTTATGGCGCATCGGCAGCATATTTGCTACAATAGACCTGTGACCGGCTTAATGATGCCGGCACAGGTACTTTTATATAAGCCGCTTTTTTGAAGGGAGAGTATTATGATGCATTATATAGAAAATGACCGGATCAAAGTCGCAGTCGCAGATCACGGCGCGGAGCTCAGCGGAATCTATGACAAGAAGAGAGGCCACGAGGTGGTCTGGCAGGCGGATCCCAAGTACTGGAACCGCCACGCGCCCGTCCTGTTCCCGTTTGTGGGCAAGGTCTGCGGCGGACAGTACCGCTACAAGGGAGTCGGCTATTCCATGGGACAGCACGGTTTCGCCCGCGATATGGACTTCACGCTGGTCGGCAAAACAGAGAATTCCATCACTCATGTGCTGCGCTCCGATGAGGTGACTCTGGCAAAATATCCCTTCGAATTCGAACTTGAGATCACCCACCGCATCGAGGACAACAAGGTCTTCGTGGAGTGGAAGGTGACCAATCCGGCCGAGGATGAGCCGCTGTATTTCTCCATCGGCGCGCATCCCGCTTTCAATGTCCCGGTCCTGCCGGGCACAAAGAAGGACGACTATTACGTCAGCTTCGATGGAAAAGAAGAGCTGGAGTATGTATTCCTTGATCCTGTCGCGGAAGCAGCGGACGCCGAGAATCCGCACAAACTTGTGCTGGACGGCGGCTTTTTGAAAGTGACCATGGACCTGTTCGACAATGATGCTTACATTTTTGATCACGGTCAGGTGGAAAAGGTCGCAATCTGCTATCCGGATAAGACTCCTTATGTCACTATTGAATGCAAAGGATTTCCGTCTGTGGGCGTATGGTCCAAGCCCAAGACCGACGCGCCTTACATCTGCCTCGAGCCCTGGATCGGGCGCGTGGACAACAAGGGATTTACCGGCGAGCTGCCCGAGAAGTTTGAGGAGCAGTGCGCGCAGCCCGGAGAGAGCTTTGAATCGGTCTACACGATCACGGTGGATTAAGAGACTGCATAGCAGCTATGTTTTGATCAAGGGAGGAAAATATGCTGTCCATTAACATGAGTGACGTTATGAACGTCATTAATTCAATCAGGACCTACCTGATCGCGATAGGTATCATCATTGCAGCCGCGATCCTGATCCAGCTTCTCGTGAGCAGGATGGCCAAGCCGGGGAAGCGCCTCATCAGAGGAACTGCCTTTATCGCGGCGGTCGCAGGGATCTGCATCTGCGTGAACCTGATCTGCATCGGTCCGATGAGCACAATGCTCGACCTGATCAGCGGAAGCGGCACGATCACGGAAGAGACCTCGAAGGAAGCTTCTGAGCTGGCAGTCGAGATCGCGGAAGAGGGAACGATGCTCTTACAGAACGATGGAGTTCTTCCCCTGGCAGCGGGGACAAAACTCAATGTTTTTGGCTGGGCTTCCACAAATCCCATGCTGGGAGGCGGCGGATCCGGCGCCCTGAACACAGCTTATGAGTCCGTAAGCCTTCTGCAGAGCCTGAACGACGCGGGCATTGAGACCAACACCGAGCTGAGTGATTTCTACACTGCTTACAAGGCGGACCGCCCTGTCTGCGGCATGTGGGCGCAGGACTGGACGCTGCCGGAACCCAATGTCAGCAAATATACAGACAGTATGATGTCGAACGCCAAGGCGTTCTCTGACACGGCTATGATCGTGATCTCAAGACCCGGCGGGGAGGGGGCAGACCTTCCCAATGACGTTCAGGCGATCATCGACGGAACATATCAGGACGGAACGACCTACAGAGCGGCGACTTATGACGACACCCTCAATGAGGGCAATGACTGGAATGCCGGCGACCACTATCTGCAGCTGAATAACCGCGAGAAGGAGATGGTCGCTCTGGTATGTCAGAATTTTGCGAACGTAATCGTCGTCTACAACGGATCCAACGCTTTCGAGTTCGGCTTTGTCAAAGAATACCCTCAGATCAAGGGTCTTATCTGGGCGGCTCCCGGCGGGCATGTCGGAATGACCGCTCTGGGTGAAGTCGTATCCGGCAAGGTCAACCCCTCTGCCAGGACAGTCGACACACTGGTCTATGACCTCAAGGCGACTCCCTGGTGGAACAACTTCGGCGACTTCAACTACACCAACATGGACGAGTTCAAGTACACTTCCGTCGGCTTTACGGGAACCGAGTCCACATCCATACCTTCTTTTGTAAACTATGTTGAAGGTATTTATGTCGGTTACCGCTTCTATGAGACCGCCGCAGCGGAAGGTCTGATCAACTATGACCAGGTCGTCCAGTACCCCTTCGGCTACGGACTGTCCTACACGACCTTCACGCAGAAGATGAGCGAGATCACGGACAACGGCGATACGATTTCCTTCACAGTTGACGTCACCAACACCGGCAAGACTGCAGGTAAGGATGTCGTGGAAGTTTACTCCAATCCTCCGTATACAAACGGCGGCATTGAAAAAGCAAGCGCAAATCTTGTACAGTTTGAGAAGACAGGTCTCCTTGCGCCCGGTGCCACCGAGACAGTCAACATCGTAGTCAGCAAGGAAGAGCTGATGTCTTACGATGATAAGAACGCCAAGGGCTATGTCCTCGAAGCGGGAGACTATGAGATTTCCATCAACACGGATTCTCACCACAAGATCGAATCCAAAGTATTTAACGTTGCAGAGACCCTCACTTACAGCGGCGAGAATAAGCGCGCAAGTGATCAGGTCACGGCTGCGAACCAGTTTGATTACGCGGCCGGAAACGTCGAGTATCTGTCCCGCGCGGACAAGTTCGCGAACTATGCGGCAGCCACTGCCGCGCCCGCAAGCTTTGAAATGGCAGCGGATGCCAAGGCGGCCTTCTACAATATCAGCAACTATCTGACAGCGGAGACTGCTGCGGCAGATGAGGACCCGAACGCGGCGGCAGTTACGACCGGCGCCGATAACGGACTTAAGCTCGTAGATATGCGCGGTCTTGATAAGAACGATCCCAAGTGGGATCAGCTGATGGATGAGATGACTCTGGACGACATGAACGCGCTGATCTCCCTGGGCGGTTATCAGACCAATTCTGTCGACAGCATCGGTAAGGTCCGCACCAACGACTGCGACGGCCCTGCCTCCATCAACAATAACTTCACAGGTGTAGGTTCCATCGGTTTCCCTGTCGGCGTAACCGTCGCGGCGACATGGAACAAGGACCTGGCTTACAGATTCGGCGAGAGCATCGGCAAGATGGCCAATGAGATGGATGTCTCCGGCTGGTACGCGCCGGCCATGAACAACCACAGAACCGCTTTTGCAGGCCGCAACTTCGAGTATTATTCCGAAGATCCCGTCCTTTCCGGACACATCGCGGCGAACGCGGTCAAGGGATCCCAGGATTACGGCGTCTACGCTTACATGAAGCATTTCGCGTTAAACGACCAGGAAGGAAATCGCTGCGATATGCTCTGCACATGGTGCGGTGAGCAGGCGATCCGCGAGATCTACTTAAAGCCCTTCGAGAAATGTGTCAAGGACGCGGACTGTCTGGCAGTCATGTCCTCCTTCAACTACATCGGCAACCGCTGGGCAGGCGGCAGCTCATCTCTCTGCAAGAATGTCCTCCGCGATGAATGGGGCTTCAGAGGATTTGTCGAGACGGACTATTTTGGCGTGTACGGCTACATGAGCGCCGACCAGGCGATCCGCAACGGTACAGACCTGATGCTGGTCAACTATCCTACAGCGACCAACGACGTACAGTTCCGCGATACAAACGGCGCGAAGCAGGCAATGCGCGAGTCAGCGAAGAATATTCTCTACGTCGTCGCCAACAGCCGTCAGTACGATCCCGCAAACCTCAACACAGGTATAGCGAAGTGGAAGATCATCATGTACGCTGCCGACGCGGTCGTGACACTTTTCTGCCTTGCGCTTCTCGCCAAGTTCTTCGGCAACTACAGAAAGAGAAAAGCAGGATTAATGAAATGATCCGGAAAATCAGGGTGCTCCCCGTGCAAAATATTGCGCGGGGGGCTTTTTTTTCTCCCCACTTCGAGGTGAAGTGTGGAATTTTCCCCAACGGCATAAAATCTGGCAATTGAGTTCAAAGGGAGATTGTTCCATAATACCCCATATGTGGAATGATCATTAAATGGTAATAAGAATTTGCAGCCGGAGAAGGCGGCGGAACGGAGAGTATCAGAATTATGGTATACGCATTACTGGCAACAATTCCTTTTTTGACAGCGCTCGTGCTGATGGTGGGCTTTAAGTTCTCGTCAGGCAAATCCCTGATCATCTCACTGATCGTGACGATCATACTGGCAGTCGCGGTCTGGCAGATGGAAGTGCCCACAGTTCTGGCATATTTTGTCTACGGCGCGCTCAAGTCACTGGATCTGCTGCTGATCATAAGCGGCGCAATCCTGCTGCTCAACACGCTCAAGCAGACCGGAATCATGCAGGTCATCAACGAGGGGTTTCAGAAGATCACACCGGATCCCCGTATCCAGGCGATCATCATCGCTTACATGTTCGGAGCATTCATTGAAGGCGCGGCCGGTTACGGAACACCCGCAGCGCTTGCAGCGCCTCTTCTGGTCGGCCTGGGATTCCCTCCCGTGGCAGCCTGCTCGGTCGCGCTGATCTCCAACAGCACGCCGGTTCCCTTCGCGGCAGTAGGCACACCGATGCTGACCAATATGACGAACCTGTCCAGCGCTGTGTCCGAGCAGCTCGGAATCCCGCTGGATGAATTCACTGCGGCAGTCACACACAAGACGGTCCTCTATCTGGGACTTGCGGGCTTCATCGTGCCGATCCTGCTGGTGGTGACACTGGTTATGTTCTACTCCACAGGCAGACGGATGAAGAGTATCGTCGAGATGATCCCCTTCTGCCTGATGGCATCCTGCTCCTTTGTGATCCCGTATTATTTCCTGGGAACTTACCTCGGACCTGAGTTCGCGTCCATTATCAGCGCATGCATCGGACTGGTTGTGACAGTTCTGGCAGCCCGCGCAAAGGTCTTCGTGCCCAAGCATGTATGGTACTTCTATGATATCGAACACGACGAAGTGATCATGCCCAAGGAGATCTTCGGAACAGTCAGCCGCAGGAAACTTCTCAAGGCCTGGACGCCTTACCTGATCATCGCGATCATCCTGCTGCTTACCCGCGTTCCCCAGTTCGGACTGCGCGCGCTGCTCAACTCCGCGGCCATCCATGTGGAGAATATCCTCGGCGTCGAGGGACTCAATTATGACTTCGCGCTGATCTACAATCCTGGCCTTACGCCTTTCATTCTGGTGGCGATCGGCACAATGCTGGCCAACCGCAAGAACCTGAGCAAAGAAGACGTGAACTTTGTGTTCAGCGCAACCGGCAAGCAGGTGCTGACCATTGCCATGGCTCTCGTGAGCGGTATCGCAATGGTGCAGATCATGCTGGGCTCCGGCCTCAACAACTCCGGCCTTGACAGCATGATCACCCAGATCAGCACAACGATCGTGGCGAATATCGGAAGGGCCTTCCCCTTCATCGTTCCTCCGCTGGGCGTCTTCGGCGCGTTCGTATCCGGATCCTGCACGGTCTCCGGCGTCATGTTCGGCCCTCTGGAATTCCAGACCGCACAGATCCTGGGCTTCCCCGCAGCATCCATGATCGCTCTGCAGATGGCAGGCGGCGCGATCGGCAACATGATCTGCATCCACAATGTCGTCGCGGTTTCGTCCACTACGGAAGCGACGGGAAATGAAGGAAAGATCATTTCCATGAATATTCTGCCTTGCGCGGTGTATGTGATCCTGGTGCTGGCTGTTTACCTGATCTTCGGATAGAGCAGCGCATTAGCGCAAAAAGTGAAATAACTGCCGCTCACCGGAATCTCATTTCCGGGAGCGGCAGTCTTTTATGTATCCGGAGGGAAAAAGGCGCAGGAGAGTGGCTCACAGAGGAATGGGGATTAAGGCCTCTCTTGCCTATTGAACTAAGATTCTTTATAATATATTCTTAACTGGCATGTTTTACCCGGAAAAAGCGGGTGTGTCAGACGCTGCAGCAGGAATACAGGAGATAACAGTGGATAAGATAGCGGTCTTGATACCATGCTATAACGAGGAGAAAACGATCGGCAAGGTAGTATCCGATTGGAGGAAGTCTCTTCCGGAAGCAATGGTCTATGTATATGACAATAATTCTACCGACAGGACGGCAGAGATCGCCCTTGAGGCGGGAGCTGTGGTCAGGCACGAGTACCAGCAGGGAAAGGGCAATGTGATCCGCAGGATGTTCAGGGAGATCGACGCCCGGTGCTACATCATGGTGGACGGAGATGATACATACCCTTCCGAATACGGCAGGCAGATGGCGGAGCTGGTCCTTACGAAGAATGCGGATATGGTGGTCGGCGACAGGCTTTCTTCCACATATTTTGAAGAAAATAAGAGACCTTTTCACAATCTGGGGAACAGTCTGGTGAGAGGCAGCATCAACCGCCTGTTTAAGACCAATATCAGAGATATCATGACGGGCTACAGGGCTTTCAGCTTTCTGTTCGCCAAGAGTTTTCCGGTTCTCTCCAAGGGATTTGAAATCGAGACGGAGATGAGCATTCACGCCGTTGAGAAGAACATGAGGATCGAGAATGTCATTATTGAGTACAGGGACAGGCCCGAAGGAAGCGAGTCCAAGCTCAATACCTATTCGGACGGCATGAGGGTCCTGTCGACGATCTTCAGGCTGTACAAGAATTACAAGCCGATGTACTTCTTCGGCTGGCTGAGTGTGATCCTGTTTGTTCTGATGGCGCTTTTATTTGCACCTGTATTTGCAGAGTACGCTCAGACAGGACTCGTGCCGCGGTTCCCGACGCTGATCGTCTCGGGATTTATCGGATTGTGCGGCGTTTTGTCTCTGTTTACGGGGCTGATCCTCACAACGCTGTCGGAAAAGGACAGGCAGGAATTCGAATTCCGCCTGACTGTTATAGAGAATATCTATCATTATCTTCTAAAAAACCGGTGATATCTTTCAGGAAGATGTGCATACTAATGCATGGCAAAAGAGTGATGGATATAGTATAATAATTTGGTTACAGAAATATTACTGTTTTTGTGTTATACTTGACACATGGTTTCTTACAGAATGACAAGAACCTTTCAGGAACACAGGAGAGAGCGAGTGGCGAAGAAAGTACGTGTTTTACATATCGCGGAAGCGCCGGGAGGCGTAGAGCGATACTTAGTCGCCTTGCTGACTAAGTTAAAACAGAATTATAGTGATGAGCTTGAGCATATTCTCGTGTGTTCGGATTCTATTGATGCGAAGAAATTTTCCGGTATAGTTTCTAAAGTGGAGCATGTAGCGGATATGCATCATCCGATCAATGCAGGATCCGATTTCCGAAGTGTTATGGAAGTCAGAAAGCTGATCAATAAGTATAAACCCGACATTGTTTACTGCCACAGCTCGAAGGCTGGGGCGATCGGAAGGCTCGCGAACATAGGCCTGAAGAACAGACAGGGAAAGAAGAATATCAGTGTCTACAATGCGCACGGCTGGGCTTTTAATATGAAAGGCGCCGACAAGAAGCTGATCAGATCTTATGTTATGATCGAGAAGATGCTCGCGCCGATCACAGACAGCATTATCTGCATTTCCGAGTTTGAGAAGAATACGGCGCTGTCCCACGGAATCTGCGAGCCCTCAAAGCTTCATGTCATCTACAACGGCATTGACTTTGATGAGGAAACTGTGGTGCACTCGAAGCCGCTGGATATGAAGGGAATTCCGGAAGATGCTTATGTGGTCGGAACGGTCGGACGGCTCGCGACACAGAAAGCGCCCGATGTGTTTGTCAAGGCTGCTTCCGTTATCAAAAAGCGGATTCCCGAGGCCTTTTTCGTCATTGTCGGCGACGGACTCAACAGGAAGGAAACGGAGAAACTTGTCAAGGAATACGGCCTTCAGGATTCATTTCTGATCACCGGCTGGGTGAATGATCCCTTTAATTACATCTGCAACTTCGATGTGGCGATGCTGATGAGCAGATGGGAGGGGTTCGGACTCGTCCTTCCCGAGTATATGCTGATCAAGAAGCCAATCGTGGCGTCGAATGTCGATGCAATACCGGAGATCATCCAGGATGGCGTCAACGGCCTCCTTGTGGAGAGAGAAGATTACTACGGAGCCGCGGAAGCGGTGGTGAGACTGCACGATGATCCGAAGCTGAGAGATTACCTGGTGAGCAATGAGGCCAAGATCGTGAAGGACCGGTTCAACGTGGAGAGGACAGCCAAAGAGCACAGAGACCTGTTCATGCGCCTGGCAAAAGGAGAAGAGGCAGAAGGGAATGAAGACTGATTTACCTCTGCTTCACTAATACATACAAATGATCTCGGCGGAACTACCGCAGATCGGGATAGATGATCCAGTCTTTCCCGGCGGCGGGTGTTCCGCCGCATTTTGTGCTGTAAATAAGAAAAATTTGATTATTTGTCGGAAATCTTATACACTTATCTCTGTATGGGCTACCGATACACTTAACAACGGAAGAGTAATATGATAACGATCAAAGAAATTGAAGAAAAATCAATGACGCCCGAAAAGAGGGCAATGGCAAAAAATGACCTGTTTGCCTTTTATATCGGAAGACCGCTTTCCTACGCGCTGACGATCCCGTTCCTGTACACGAATCTCACCCCGAATACGATCTCCATGATCTCGATCGTTCCTGCGGTGCTCGGATTTATCGCGGCTTGCGCCGCAAGGTCGAAAGCGGGCATGATCGTAAGCTGGATCCTGTTCTTTATGTGGAATCTTCTCGACGGAGTGGACGGCAATGTCGCCAGATACAGGAAGCAGTTTTCAAAGATGGGAAGTGTCTATGATGCCATGGCGGGCTACATTGCCTCCGCGCTCATGTTCTATGCGGCAGGAATCATGGCCGCGCACAGCGCCGGACCGCTCGTAAGGGGAGGCCTGGTGACGGCGGAGCTGCTTGTGATCTGCGGCGGGCTGACGGCGATCGTGGACCTCCTTCCGAGGCTTGTCATGCACAAGGCGGTCACGACCACGATGGACAAGGATGCCGTGAAGGATGTCATGGATAAGGCAGATTACGGGATCGTAAAGACGATCGCGCTGAACCTGCGGTCCTGCGCCGGCGGCGCGCAGGTACTGCTGCTCGCGGCGATCCTGCTTAATATCACGGATCTGTATACGATCTGCTATTTGCTGTTCAACACGGCGGTAATGGTGATATCTCTGCGGTCTGTATTAAAGGAGAAGGGTTGAAAATGAATGTCGCGATCATCATCGCAGGGGGATCAGGGCACAGAATGGGTTATGATATCCCCAAGCAGTTTATTAATGTATATGATAAGCCTGTTCTGATCTACACGCTGGAGGGCTTTCAGCGGCATCCGGAGATCGATGCCATCGAAGTCGTCTGTATTGACGGATGGCATGATATCGTATGGGCTTACGCCAGACAGTTCGGTATCGATAAACTCAAGTGGATCGTACCGGGCGGCGGGACGGGACAGGAATCCATCCGCAACGGCGTCTATAATCTCGAAGGCAAATGCAAGGATGATGACATTATCATCATACATGACGGGATCCGGCCTCTGGTGGACGCGACGGTCCTCTCCGATGTCATCATCAAGTGCAGGAAATACGGGAACGCGGTGACATCCCTTCCCTATAATGAGCAGATCTTTGTGGTCGACGATGAGATCAGCACGGTCAAGTATATCCCGCGCGAGACGCTCAGGAGAGTCTCCACACCGCAGGCTTACCGTTTCGGCAAGCTGGACTGGGCTTATCATGAGGCGTTCGAGAAGGAGATCGGGATCTACGGCTCTTCTTATACCAATACCATGATGGTGGAACTTGGAGAGAGGCTCTATTTTGCCGCGGGTTCCGACAAGAACATCAAACTCACGACCAAGGATGATCTGGAGATGTTCAAGGCCTATCTCAAGGCTGACAGGGACAACTGGCTGAAATAGAGGAAGAGCGGGATGAATTTATACGATAACGCATACTATATTGAAGATGTCAGAAGGACCGCTCTGACAGACCTCCCGTGGGACCGGCTCAGGGACAAGGCAGTCCTTATTTCGGGCGCGACGGGTCTGGTGGGGAGTTTTCTGACCGACGTGCTGATGGAAAGGAACCTGCTGGGAATGAATTGCAGGATCTACGCCCTCGGCAGAAGTGAAGAGAAGGCGAAAGCCAGATTCGGAGAGCGCAGCAGACATCCGCTGTTTTCCTTTATTCCTTATGACATCAATCTTCCTTTCGTCCGGGAGGACCTGGGGAAAGTTGATTTTGTGCTGCATCTGGCGTCCAACACGCACCCTGTGCAGTATTCCACGGACCCCATCGGAACGATCACGACCAATATCATAGGCCTTCAGAACATGCTGGAGTTTGCCTGCGCACACGGCGCTGAGCGGTTTGCTTTCGCCTCCTCCAACGAGATCTACGGGGAGAACCGCGGAGACATCGAACTCTTCGGCGAGGAGTACTGCGGCTATATCGACTGCAACACCCTAAGGGCCGGATATCCGGAGAGCAAGAGGTGCGGAGAGGCCCTCTGCCAGGCTTACCGGAAGCAGAAGGGGATCGACGTCTGCATTCCGAGGCTGACGCGCTCTTACGGACCGACTATGCTGATGACGGACACCAAAGCGATCAGCCAGTTCATCCGAAAGGGGATCGCCGGCGAGGACATCGTCCTTAAGTCAGCCGGGACCCAGTTTTACAGTTACACTTATGTGGCGGACGCTGTGAGCGGCCTTTTGACGGTACTTCTTAAGGGAGAGAGCGGAGAGGCCTACAACATCGCGGATGAGGCTTCCGACATGCAGCTGCGCGATCTCGCGGCTCTGATCGCGGAAAACGCGGGGACGAAGGTGGTCTTCGAGATCCCGGACGCGGTAGAGGCGCAGGGATACAGCAAAGCAACCAAGGCCAGGCTGGACGGGTCGAAACTCAAGGCGCTCGGCTGGCAGCCCGCGTACGATCTCCGCAGCGGGATCAAGAGGACAATGGACATCCTGAAACAGAACTGATCTCTCATCACGGGGAGAATTACGAAATGGGCAAAACGAAACAGTCAGATTTTCCGATCGACTTTGTAATATTGTGGGTGGATGACAGCGATCCTGAGTGGAGAGAGCAGAGACGCCGCTATGCGCCGAAGGATCACTTTCTGGTGGACGACGGCGAGGCGAGATACCGCGACTGGGAGACGCTCCGCTACTGGTTCCGCGCAGTGGAGAAATTTGCTCCCTGGGTTCACAGGATCTATTTTGTGACCTGCGGGCATGTTCCCTCCTGGCTGAACACGGATGCGGAGAAACTGGTCCATGTCAGACACTCCGACTACATTCCGGAGGAGTATCTTCCGACCTTCAGCTCCCATCCCATCGAGCTCTGCCTCAACAGGATCCCGGAGCTGTCTGAGCACTTTGTATATTTTAACGATGATATGTTTATCCTCCGGAGCATACCGAAGGAAATCTTTTACCGGGACGGAAAGCCTGTCCATCAGGCAAGGCTTCACGCGATCAGGCCCGGAAAGATCGGGGCGATCATGCCGCATATTTATCTCAATAACACAGAAGTCATCAACGAGCACTTCGACATGCATCAGGTTCTTAAAAAGGACAGGGACAAGTGGTTTTCGGTTCCCAAAAACGGGATCAAAACAGTGCTGGAGAACATGTACTGCAGCCAGTTCAAGATGTTCCCGGGCTTCAAGGACGAGCATCTTCCGGTGCCGATCCTCAAGAGC
Organism: uncultured Lachnospiraceae bacterium; assembly: GCA_902781325.1. GTDB lineage: Bacteria > Bacillota > Clostridia > Lachnospirales > Lachnospiraceae > CAG-791. The sequence continues at coordinate 10,327 of CACZJD010000012.1, read as the reverse complement.
ACGATGGACACGATCTGGAAACTGAACGGCGGGAGGCTGGACGATACCTGCCGGCACCGCTTCAGAGACGTCAGGGATGTCAGCCAGTATGTCTTCCGCTACTGGCAGATGGCCAGCGGAAATTTTGTCCCCGAGAGGCTCGCGAATCTCGGCGCGCACTACACGATCAGCGCCGATGAAAAATCCCTTAAGGCCCTCTGCAGCGATGTGGCCGGCGGGAAATACAACCTTATGTGTCTGAATGACGCGGACGGGATCCACAGTCACGAGGAATTCCTGCTGGCGAAGGAGCAGCTTCTGGCAGCTTTTGAAAGCCTTCTGCCGGAGAGATCCGTGTATGAAAAAGAAGAGTAGATGACAGTATCCGGTGAACGGGTGAGTGAGACTATGAAGCCTATTGGTATTTTGACTTTTCACAGAGCGTCCAATTACGGAGCAGTACTGCAGGCCTATGCGCTGCAGAAGGTTTTTGACGAAAAAGGGCACAAGGCCGTCATCGTGGATTACCGATGCCCGGCTGTAGAGGAGGGTCACAGGCCGTGGGGACTGTTCAAGCGCCACAGATTTCCTGTTGTACTGCTTCGCTGTCTGGTGGCGATCAGAAAAGACATCCTTTTTGGCGCGTTCCGAAGAAACAGACTTGCTCTTTCCGTGCCGGTACCGGCGGAGGACCTTGAAAAAGAGAAGGACAATTACTCGCTTTTTGTATCGGGATCCGATCAGGTCTGGAACGATGTCTTCTCCGGAATGGACCCCGCTTATATGCTGACCTTTGCGGACGAGCAGCAGAGGTATTCTTATGCCTGCAGCTTCGGATTTGACAGCTTTCCCGAGGGAACAAAGGAATTGTACAGGGAATGGCTTTCCGGGATGCAGTGTGTCTCCGTGAGGGAGAACAGGGCGGCCGACCTGGCCGGAGAGATCGGCTGTGAGGCCAGAGTGGATCTCGATCCCACGCTCCTGCTTTCCGGGGAGAAGTGGGAGGAGTTTATGACTCCCGCCGCAGCTGTCAAACCGTACATCTTTGTATATACCGTGAATCCGCCTGTTCACCTGCTGGATGCCGCCCGGGAACTATCCCGCAGGACCGGCGCCGAAATACTGTATCTGAACAATCAATATAAGAACGACAGGGATCTTAAGAGACTGCGCTACAGGACGCCCGAAGAGTATGTAGGACTGATCGCCGGCGCGGAATATGTACTGACCAATTCATTTCACGGCACTGCTTTCGCTGTTTTGTTTAAGAAAAAACTTAAGGTGGAGCTGGAGACCGCGAAGAAATTCAATGTAAGGAGCAGAGATCTGCTGAGCAGCTGCGGACTGTGGCAGTGCGTCCTGAAAAACAGCGAAGAAGACTATGTTTTTGGCGCTGACTGGGCTGAGGCGGACCGCAGGCTCGGCGTGATGCGTGAAAGATCCCTGAAATATATAGATCTGATCGCCGACAGGGCGGATCAGATCGAGAGGTGATTAATTTCTTTAATGAGCCGGGAAAGTAAACTAGCAAAAAATACATTCATATTATCGATCGGAACCTTTCTGCCTAAGCTGGCTTCGTTCATAACACTCCCCATCCTCACCGGGTATCTGACCCACAGAGAGATGGGAACTTATGATCTGATCATAATCATGGAGTCGCTCTTTCTGCCGACCGTGACTTTTCAGATCCAGACGGCTGCCTTTCGTTTTCTGATCGATGCCAGAGGGAACTTTAAGAAGGTCAAAGAGATCGTGACGAGTATAACGGCGTTTACCGTTCCGATCTCAGTTGCCGCGCTGCTCATCCTTTATGCGTGTCTGGGAAATGTTGACAGCACAGTGCGGTTACTGATCTGTCTGTACTTCCTGATGGACCAGCTGGTTAACGTCGCGAGACAGATCTGCAGAGGCCTGAATGACAACCTGGTCTACTCGATCAGCGCGATCATATCCTCTCTGGGGAAAATGATCTTCGCGGTGGTCTGCGTCTACTGGATGCGGGCGGGTCTTTTGGGAACGGTCATAGCGCTTTTCATGTCGGTACTGTTCTCCTTTGTCTATCTGGTCTTCAGTGCCAAACTCTACCGTTATATTTCTCTGACGGCCTTCAGTAAAGACAAACTCACAGAGATGCTCACGTATTCCTGGCCTATGGTGCCCAACTGCATGTCTTCCTGGGTCATGCGCGTGTCAGACCGCCTGGTAGTGAATTTCTTTATGGGAGTTGAGGCGTACGCAGTTTACGCGGTTGCCAATAAGATCCCCAGCCTTTTAAATATTGCGCAGAACACTTTTACTATGGCGTGGCAGGAAAACGCGACGGTGGTGTCCAAGGATAAGGACGCAAGCGAGTACTATTCCTCCATGTTCAGGGTCATGTTCGACCTGATGGCGGGATTTTTCGGGATTTTGATCGCTGTGACTCCCATTTTGTTCAAACTGTTGATCAGGGGCGATTACGAGGCGGCTTATTATCAGATCCCTATTCTGTTCATGGGCATGTTCTTTTACAGTATGTCCATGTTCCTGGGAGGTATTTACGTCGCCTACAAAGAGTCGAAAAGCGTCGGCGTCACTACGACCGCGGCTGCGGCCTGCAACCTGATCGTGGATATTGCTACGATCAGGTGGATCGGTCTGTACGCGGCTTCCGGCTCCACGCTGGTGAGTTACCTGTTCCTGTTCATCTTCAGAAGTGTGGATGTGCAGCGGATCGTAAGAGTCAGGTACAACCTCCGGCATGTACTGGCTGTGACCGGTATCATGCTGACGGAGAGTATTCTGTGCTATCAGAAGAGCATGGCGCTCAATCTCATTAATTTCGCGCTGGGCAGCATCGTCTTTGTAGTGATCAACAAGTCTTTTGTCAGGACGGTGATCGCGAAAGGTATCGTTTATCTGAAAAAGAGGAAGAAGAACGCGGAAGGCAGCAGACAGACAGAGCCCTTAACTCCTTCTGACCTGCCGGATCTCGCGGGGGATAAGAAAAGCTGCTGCGGCTGCGGAGCCTGCTATGCGGTATGTCCCGCCGGAGCCATTGAAATGAAAGAAGACGAGGAGGGATTTCTTTATCCCGGTATCGATCCTGACAAATGTGTGCGCTGCCGCAGGTGTCTGCAGGCATGTGTCTTTAAAAAGGATCTGACAGACTGAAAAAAGACTGCTTATGGAAAAAACACTGGTCTACGCATGCAGAACTAAAGACAGAGAAGTGCTGGCGAAAAGCTCCTCCGGAGGCGCCTTCACGGCGATCTCGGACTATTTTCTGGACCGGGGAGACGCCGTACTGTGCTCCGCCTATAATTACGATGAGCACCGCGCCCGATTCGGGCTGGTGTTCACTAAAGAAGAGAGGGACGCGGCGAGAGGATCCATGTATATGCAGAGTTACGCGCTGGATTCCTGGAAAGAGGGCCTTATGTGGCTCAGGCAAAATCCTGACAGAATGCTCCTCTTTACCGGCACGGGATGCCAGGGCGCAGCCTTCAGGAAGTTCATGGAGATGAACGGTATGGCAAAGAGGGCCTTTATCGTCGACCTGATCTGCCACGGGGCGCCGAGCCCGAAGATCTGGGCGGAGTATGCCCGCTCCCTGGAGAGGGAGGGGCGCCTGAGCAACCTGAATTTCAAGAATAAAAAGACGGGGTGGAGCAAATCCGTGGGAACTGTCTGCCGCGGAGGCGAGGAGATCTCAATCCGGAAATACAGAAGGATCTACACGGACCGCTACACGATCCGTCCCTCCTGTCACGTCTGCCCTTACACAAGGATCGACAGGGAAACGGACATCACGATCGGAGATTTCTGGCACATGGAGAAGAGCATGCCGGACTTTGTGGACGAGATGGGAACCAGCCTTGTGCTGATCCATACAGAGCGCGGAGAAGAACTCTTTGATAAGATCAAAGATAAACTGGACTGCAGGGAGAGCAATACTGTGGACTGCTGGCAGTTAAATCTTGAGGAGCCCACGAAACCCTCAGAGATCAGGCATAAATTCTGGAGTGACTACAGAAAACACGGGATTGACTATTGTATGGAACACTACGGATCGGTCACTCTTATGCGCAGGATCGAGAGGAAGATCAAAAAAATGCTGCCCTGAACTACTGTTAAAGAAACGGAGAACAGACCCATTGTCGACCTATGTGATCAGCGATATACACGGCGCGCTGCCGCAGTTCCAGAAACTTCTGAAAAAGATAAAGTTCGCACCTGAAAAGGGAGACGAGCTCTATCTTCTGGGAGACTATATCGACTGGGGCGCTTATCCTCTGGAGACGCTTCTGTTCGTCATGCATCTGGACCGCTCCAGCGACCATGTGAACTGTCTCAGGGGCAATCACGAGGAGATGTTCCTGGCGATGATGGAAATGGGCCACAGAGCCGGTACGGACAATCCCGTCGCGCAGAACTGGCTGGAAAATAACCGCGGCGCGGGGACCTGGGCGGAGTTCAGCCGATTGGACAGGCTGAAGCAGTGGGAGATCCGACGGTGGATCAGCAGCCTCCCCTACAGTTTCGATGTCACGGACGGCGAGAAGCACTATATGCTGGCTCACGCCTATCCCTATTACTACGATGCGGTGCCCAGCCCGACGCTTGAACGGTATCGCCGGAGCGACGCGGTGTGGAGAAGACTGCTTCTGCGGGAAGATCCCTTCGCGGGCTACAGGGGAGACAAAAAGTATCACTGTCTGATCTGCGGACATACAATCACGGATTACTATTTTACCCGGATGAAAGCCGAAAAAAACTGGCCTTTTAAAAAGCCCAGGGCGACAAGGCGCAACAAGATCTTTTACGGGGAAAAATATGTGGATCTGGACTGCGGCGCCAAGCTTTTGTCCTGTGGGGAAGACGAGAGCCCCGCGATCCGTAAAGCGGCGGAGCGCGCCCAACTGGCCTGCCTCAGGCTCGAGGACGCGGAGGAATTTTATGTGAGATGACCGCAGAGACTGCCGGGGAGAGATCTCCGGCAGTCTCTTTTTTGACCCGGGAGCCGGCGGGCTTGCTTGACATTTAGGGGAAAAGATTTCATACTTGACTTTAAGTGTGTAAAAGTAATAAATGGAAGGATGTTCAACAAAAATATGATCCATTTTGCAGCAAAAATAGAGAGAAACGACCCGTGCTGGTGCGGCAGCGGCAAGAAGTATAAGAACTGCCACATGATGTTCGACCAGAAGATCAGGAGTTTTCAGCTCGGCGGTCATATCGTGCCCGACCGCAGCATCATCAAGACGCCGGAGCAGATTCAGGGCATCAAAGAGAGCGCCAAAGTTAACATGGCCTGCCTGGACGCCGTCGCGGCGGCCATCCGTCCGGGCATGAGCACGGAGGAGATCGACAAGATCGTTTACCATACGACGGTTTCCATGAACGCGATCCCGGCTCCGCTCCACTATGAGGGATTCCCCAAGAGCGTATGCACTTCCATCAATGAGGAAGTCTGCCACGGTATCCCGGATGAAGTCCACATTCTCAAAGAGGGCGACATTGTCAACGTGGACTGCTCCACTATATACAAAGGATATTTCTCGGACTCCTCGCGAATGTACTGCATCGGCGAAGTGTCTGAGGAGAAGAAGAGACTGGTGCAGGTCACAAAGGAGTGCGTGGAGATCGGCCTCCAAAACGTCATTCCGTGGACGACCCTCGGCGATATGGGAAGCAAGGTCCACGAGCACGCCGTGAAGAACGGCTACACTGTGGTCAAGGAGATCGGCGGACACGGCATCGGACTGGAATTCCACGAAGATCCTTTCGTCAGCTATGTATCCAAGCCAGGCGAAGAGATGCTGATGGTGCCCGGCATGGTATTTACCATCGAGCCCATGGTCAACATGGGGACGGACGAGATCTATCAGGACGATAAGAACGGCTGGACGATCTACACCGCCGACGGAAAACCTTCCGCGCAGTGGGAGATCCAGGTGCTGGTCACGGAGAAGGGACACGAGGTCCTTTGTTATTAGAATACTTACAAGAGGGGAAATGACCTATGCAGAATAAAGGAAAATATTACATCACAACGGCGATCGCTTATACATCCGGAAAGCCGCATATCGGAAATACCTATGAGATCATTCTGGCTGACTGTATTGCCAGATACAAGAAAGCGGACGGCTATGACGTGCATTTTCAGACAGGAAGCGACGAGCACGGACAGAAGATCGAGTCCAGAGCGGCGGCAGCCGGCAAGACTCCCAAGGAATTCGTAGACGAAGTGGCCGGCGAGATCAAGAGACTCTGGGACCTCGTCAATACTTCCTATGACCGCTTCATCCGTACAACAGACGAAGATCACGAGCGCCAGGTGCAGAAGATCTTCAAGAAGCTGTACGACCAGGGCGATATTTATCTTGGTTATTATGAGGGAATGTACTGCAGAGAGTGCGAGGCGTTCTACACATCTTCTCAGGTAGTGGATGAGAAGTACTGCCCCGTCTGCGGCGGCGAAGTGCACCAGGCCAAGGAAGACGCTTACTTCTTCAAGATGAAGAAATATGCGGATCGTCTGATCGAGCACATCAACACACACCCTGAGTTCATACAGCCCGTATCCCGCAAGAACGAGATGATGAACAACTTCCTGCTGCCCGGCCTGCAGGATCTGTGCGTCTCCAGAAGCTCCTTCACATGGGGCATTCCGGTAGACTTCGCGCCCGGTCATGTTGTTTATGTGTGGCTCGATGCGCTCAGCAACTATATCACCGGCATCGGTTACGACGCGGACGGAGAGAGCAGTGATCTGTATAAGAAAAACTGGCCCGCCGACCTTCACCTGATCGGCAAGGACATCGTCCGCTTCCACACCATTTACTGGCCCATCTTCCTGATGGCGCTGGGCGAGCCTCTTCCCAAGCAGGTATTCGGCCATCCCTGGCTGCTGCAGGGCGGAGAGAAGATGAGCAAGACCAAGGGCAACGTCATTTATGCTGACGATCTGGTGAAGATCTTCGGCGTTGACGCCGTTCGCTATTTTGTCGTGCACGAGATGCCCTATGAGAACGACGGAGTCATCACCTGGGAGCTCGTGGTGGAGAGGATCAATTCCGACCTCGCCAACACGATGGGCAACCTTGTGAACCGCACCATCGCGATGAGCAATAAATATTTTGACGGCGTTGTGGCCGACAAGGGCGCTGCAGAGCCCGTCGACGACGACCTCAAGGCTTTTGTGACCGCCGCTTACGATAAGGTCGAGGCCAAGATGGACGAACTGCGCGCGGCGGACGCCCTGACCGAGATCTTCGCGGTATTCAAGAGACTCAACAAGTATATCGACGAGACCGAGCCGTGGGTGCTGGCAAGGGACGAGGCCAAGGCTGACCGTCTCTCCACAGTTCTCTACAACCTGATCGAAGGCATCACGATCGGCACAGCCCTGATGGCTCCCTTCATGCCCGAGACTGCGGACAAGATCGTAAAAATGCTCAACACCGAGATCCGCGATTTCGACACCTTGGGCACATTCGGCCTGTATCCTTCTGGAAACAAGGTCACGGACAAGCCCGAGATCCTCTTCGCGCGTCTAAAGGAAGCTGACGTCATGAAGGACGTTGAGAAGATCATGGAGAAGCAGCGCAAGGAGGCTCAGAAGCAGGCCAAACTCGAGGAGAAGGCCAAGGAGAAGGCTGCCGGCGCTGAGGAGAAGGCTGCTGAGCCTGCTAAAGAAGCTGAAGCTCCTGCAGTGGAGAAGAAGCCCGAAGTCACGATCGACGATTTCGCGAAGCTTCAGTTTCAGGTCGGCGAAGTGATCGCCTGCGAGGAAGTTAAGAAGTCCAAGAAGCTCCTGTGCAGCCGGGTTAAGATCGGTGACGAAGTGCGCCAGATCGTTTCCGGTATCCGCAAGTACTACTCGGCGGAAGAAATGGTTGGCAAAAAAGTGATGGTGATCACGAATCTCAAGCCCGCCAAACTCGCCGGGATCGTATCCGAAGGTATGCTCCTGTGCGCGGAAGGCCCTGACGGATCTCTGGCGCTGATGACGCCCGAGAGCGGAAAGGATATCCCGGCCGGTTCCGAGATCGGCTGATCATAGAATGAAATCTGCGGCTGTATTTTGACAAAAATACAGCCGTTTTGGGAATTAGGGACGACCCCGCGGAGGTTTTCTATTCGGAGGTTATCTATGATGAAGAAAAGAGTGTTTACGATCCTGATGACTGCAGTGCTGGCCATTACATACGCGGCCGGACCTGTCTGTTATGCCGCGGCCTCCGAGGGGACCACGAACGAAGCAGCTGAAGAAGTGGAAGAAAATATTCCTGAGGAAGCGGCCGAGGAAGCGGAAGAGAGCATTCCTGAGGAGGAGAGCAAAGAAGGCGGGGAAAAGAGCCTGCTCGAGCAGGGAAAAGAGATCGGCGGAGATCTCTACGAGAAGATGGATGAGGCGGTCGACGGCGTCGACAAGGGGTCGCTGCGCAAATCCATAAGAGAAGCCCTTGAAGAGATGGACGAACTCGGCATCTCCCCTTCGGCGGTCGCAGAGAACGTATTCGGAGTCCGGACTACGTACAAGAGTAATGAAAAGGCACCTGAAAATACACTGATCAGGGACGCGCAGCATGCGGTACAGAAGAAAACGGAAGGGTTCTTTACCGTGCTGTGGGACGGCTTTCTTGATACCATCGAGAAGATGATCACCACAGGGCTCAGCGTGTTCGGATCCCAGGATGAAAAGAGCGCTAAGGGAGGGACTGCTCAGTGAATGTTTTTGAAGAGGGAAGCCCGTTTCAGGTATTCCTGAACAAAATGACGGATCTTCTGATCCTCAATCTGATCACCCTGCTTCTGTGTCTGCCTGTCATCACGGCGGGAGCGGCCCTTACGGCGATGCATTACGTACTTCTGAAGATGGTGAGGGGAGAAGAGGGATACATCATAAAATCCTTTTTCCGCGCTTTTAAGAGGGAATTCAGGCAGGCCACAGTGATGTGGGTCATGTTTATGGCGCTGGCAGCTCTCATGGCCTCCACCCTGGTCATGGTACTGCAGGGAGGCGGAAGTTATCCTTTGTGGCTTCCGAGTTCCATCCTTGTGGTGGCTGTCATTGAACTCATCTGCATGATCTACGCCTTCGCAATGCAGTCAAGGTTCGACAACAGCGTCATTCACACTATAATCAACGCTGTGACACTGACATTCGCGGAGCTTCCCGCTTCGCTCGAGATGGCGGTGATCACGCTGGTCCCCCTGATCGCTTTCATATTCGCGAGCGTGATGCTGCCGCTCCTTGTCCTGTTCGGACTGAGTGTCCCCGGCTATGCCTGTGCCATGATCTATGACCCGATCTTCAGGAAAGTGGAAAAGCAGATCTGGGAACAGGAGAACTCAGATGACCCGGAGGATGCGGACGAAGAGTATTGACAGATCTGTCATGCTTCCCTGAAGGGACTTGTCAAAACAGCCAAACAAAGAGGAAAATTCTGTACAACTTTACGAAAAACAGAATTTTCCTCTTTTTTGATAACGAATCATCACTAAGACTCCCAAAAATCTTTGTGTATTAATGGCATGGCACGGCGGGACTGTTTTGAATATACTGAGTACAGTTGTTTGAGAACCGCAAACTCGCGTTAAATTTTCACAAAGGAGTTGTACAATGGCAAGTTTATCATTAAAGGATGTATGCAAGGTTTATCCCAACGGCTACAAGGCTGTTCAGAATTTCAACATGGAAATCGCCGATAAGGAATTCATCATTTTCGTAGGCCCTTCCGGATGCGGAAAGTCCACCACGCTGAGAATGATCGCAGGTCTGGAAGATATCTCTTCCGGTGAGTTCAGGATCGACGGAAAGCTCATGAATGACGTTGAGCCCAAGGACAGAGACATCGCGATGGTATTCCAGAACTACGCTCTGTATCCTCATATGACCGTTTATGATAACATGGCATTCGGTCTTAAGCTCCGCAAGGTCCCGAAGGATGAGATCGACAAGGCTGTTAAAGAGGCAGCAAGGATCCTCGACCTGTCCCATCTCCTTGACCGCAAGCCGAAGGCTCTTTCCGGCGGCCAGAGACAGCGTGTCGCTATGGGACGTGCAATCGTTCGTAATCCCAAGGTCTTCCTCATGGACGAGCCTCTTTCCAACCTGGATGCTAAGCTCCGTGTTCAGATGAGAACCGAGATCGCCAAGCTTCACCAGAGACTGGGCACCACCATCATCTACGTTACACATGACCAGACAGAGGCTATGACCCTCGGGTCCAGAATCGTCGTTATGAAGGACGGTATTGTTCAGCAGATCGATTCCCCTCAGAACCTCTATGACATGCCCTGCAACCTGTTCGTAGCAGGCTTCATGGGATCTCCTCAGATGAACTTCGTAGATGCT
>CACZJD010000011.1:29177-40208 GCA_902781325.1 uncultured Lachnospiraceae bacterium | reverse complement strand
CTGCAGCACATGGAGCGGACATCGCTGGGCTCCATGTCGGAGTTGATGTAGTTGGAGAAATAGGGCGTGCCGTATTTCGCCGTCATCTCGAACAGCAGCTTGTTGTTCTCTGTCTCCTCCCAGTTAAAGTCCCTGGTGATGGAGTAAGTGGGGATCGGATACTGGAATCCTCTGCCGTTGGCGTCGCCTTCGATCATGATCTCGATGAAGGCCTTGTTCACCATATCCATTTCCTTCTGGCAGTCGCCGTATGTGAAGTCCATCTCCTTGCCGCCGATGATCGCGGGAAGGTTCTTAAGGTCGTTCGGAACTGTCCAGTCCAGAGTGACGTTGGAGAAAGGAGCCTGCGTGCCCCATCTGCTGGGTGTGTTCACACCGTAGATGAAGGACTGCACGCACTGCTTGACTTCCTTCTGGGTCAGGTTGTCAACCTTGACGAAGGGCGCCAGGTATGTGTCAAAAGATGAAAACGCCTGCGCTCCTGCCCACTCGTTCTGCATGATGCCCAGAAAGTTGACCATCTGGTTGCAGAGAGTGCTGAGGTGATTGGCCGGGGAGGAAGTGATCTTGCCCGGTACGCCGCCCAAGCCTTCCTGGATCAGCTGCTTCAGGCTCCAGCCTGCGCAGTAGCCGGTCAGCATGGACAGATCGTGCAGATGGATGGCCGCGCTGCGGTGGGCCTTGGCCACTTCGTCGTCATACACTTCGCTCAGCCAGTAGTTGGCCGTGATGGCACCGGAGTTGGAAAGGATCAGGCCGCCCACGGAATAGGTGACGGTGGAGTTCTCCTTCACGCGCCAGTCGTTGATCTTAAGATAATTGTCTACCAGGTCCTTGTAGTTGAGCAGCGCGGAACCGACGTTGCGGACCTTCTCGCGCTGTCTGCGGTACAGGATGTATGCCTTGGCGACATCCGCGTAACCGGACTCGGAGAGAACCTTCTCGACGCTGTCCTGAATATCTTCGACCGCGATCACGCCGTCCCTGATCTTGGGTTCAAAGTCAGATGTGACATGGAGCGCGATCAGATCGATGATCGTGGGATGATACTGCTTCTCGATAGCCACGAAAGCTTTGGTGATGGCGTCGCTGATCTTACTGATCTCAAAATCGACAACCTGTCCGTCTCGTTTGGTAACCTGGTACATAATAAAACCCCCCTCGTGTGGTGCTGTATTTCCTTGCTGATTCATCGGATTCTCCGCGGCCTCATATCCGCGAACACAAATACAGTACCACGAAGGGGTCACCTCGTCAATATCTTGTGTTCATTTAAATTTTCTGTCTATATGTAGTATTTATAAAAAATACAGCACCCCGTGCGTTTTTCAGGGATGAACGGGGAGCTTGATCACCGTTTCATCCCTGTAAAAATGCACGGGTTGGCCAAGGCGCGAAGCGCCTCTGGCCTATGACAGTCCCGGCCGCCATGCGGCTGGGACCGTCTGTGCTGTGTTTTCCCTCAGTCCACACCCCTGATCTGCACATCTCCGACATACCTGGCGGCAGCCGCAGCGCACGCTTCCAGCTTCTCTTTAGAAGGTGCGCTGAGCCCCCCGTAGGGCACTGTATCTCTGTCCGTAAAGCACTGCAGGAAATACTTCCCTGCGCCCTCGATCCACTTTCCTATGGCCTCGAAATCCTCCGCCTCGTGCAGTTCGTCCACCACCGTCGTCCTGAACTCATAATCGATCCCCGACGATTTCAAAAGCTCAATACTCTCCGAAATGGGAGCAAGGTCCAGAGTCCGCACACCTGCAGTAAGAGCATATTTTGACGGGCTGTTCTTGACATCCATCGCCACATACTCCACAAGACCCTGCTCCAATACTTCCCTGAGCACCGCCGGGTGCGTGCCGTTCGTGTCCAGCTTCACCGGGAATCCCAGCTCGCAGATCTTCGCGATGAACTCCGGAAGGTCCCTGTGAAGACAGGGCTCACCGCCCGTGATCGCAACGCCGTCCAGAAGTCCCTTCCTCTTTGCCAGAAAAGCGAACAGCTCCTCCTCATCCATAACCGCCGGCGCCTGTCCCGTCGCCAGCTCATAATTGTGGCAGTAAGGGCAGCGCAGGTCGCACCCGCCCAGGAAAACCGTGCAGGCCACATGACCGGGAAAGTCAAGCAGTGTCATCTTCTGAAGTCCGTGTATTTTCATAAAACTCTCCAATCCCGCGCCCTTTAAACCGCCGCCAGCACGTGCATACTGCGGATCTGCGCGTCGCCGATCCTGTCGTTAACCAAATAGGCGTATTTCTCCAAATCCCCGCCGACTGCCCCGGTCAGTCTCCGGTCCCGCGGCTCTCCGGTCAGTCCCTGCTCCCGCAGTTCTTCTGTGATATCCGCCGCGATGCCTTCCATCACGTTATATTTTTCCTCCGCGGTATCCGCCTCGTTGTCCGTCGTCAGCAGATACTCCAGCAGTTCCGCCGTGAGCGACAGCCTGGGCAGCGCCCGCATCGCCCGGAAACTCCACTTATAGTAGGGCTGGTACACTCCGTTCAGCAGAAAGACTGCGGCCATCGAGCTTTTGGCAAATTCCACTGCGGCCAGCTGCGCCGCTCCGGTCTCCCCGTGACTGAGGCATCTTCGGTAATTATACTGCCCCGACTGCCCCATGAGAAGGAGCTGTCCGGCCAGTTTCTTGAGCCGCACGTCCTCCGGCCGGTGCATCAGCCGCTCCCGGATCGCAGTCACTTCGCCGTAACCGTCCGTAAAGATCTCCCCGTTCACAGCCTCTGCCAAAGCATAATCCGGCATGTACAGCCACTCCATAAGGCTCAGATTGCCGTCCGCTTTGCCGATTTTGTCCTTCATGAACTCAGCCGTTCTCAGAACGCCGTGCCGCGCGCCTCCCACCGGAGAGACCAAAGACCGCTTAAGGCCCATAAACTCCCCGGGAAGCGCCGCGTAGGCCCTCTCCAGCGCGAAAGCAGTCTTCCTGTCCACCACATCTTCTCCCGGCAGGAACAGACAGAAGCCCGGTTCAAAATCGTGATCCCTCGAGACCTCATCGTCAAAGCCCCAGCACTCCGATCCGCTGCCGGTAAGCCCCGCCGCGATCAGGGGCAGCAGCTCCGGAAACTTCTCCCGGAGCATCGGCTCCCCGTATTCTTCATAATAAGCCCTGGCGATCTTCAGTCCCTTCATCTTCCGCAAAACCCTTTCCGGCGTCATTCCGGCTTTTCACATCCGGCAAACAGCCTTCCGCAGTCATTCCTCCGCGTATATTTTCTCCGCCGTCTCCCTGAGCCGGTCCGCCGTCAGGAAATAGCCGTAATACTCAAAAACAGGCGCGCACTTCTCGCACACAAAAGCATAGTAGCCGATCCGCGCTTTCTCCTCAGCCGGAAGCGCCTTCAGTGCTCCGGGCGTTTCCAAAACCGATGTCTCGCCGTCCGGGCGCCGCAGCAGCTCTCTGCCCTTGTCATCCAACAGTTCCTCCGCGCGATCCGCCAGTTCAAAGATCCGGCTCTCGCCCTCTTCCATACCGAGCCACGCTTCCACCGTGTCAGCCATGTTGAGGCAGGTGATCGCCTGCTCCAGCCCGCCGTCCGGCACTTTCGCCATGACAGAGACCGCCTTCTCGTAGAGGGCCAGGGCTTCATCATATTTTGACAAGGCCGTGCATGTCAACGCCATATTGTTGTAAAGGCCGCCCAAAAGCCGGGGCTCCACGAAACTGCTGTTCTCGTAGACCGCCCTCGCCTTCCCGAACAGCTCCAGCGACCGCTCATACTCGCCGAAAGCATTGCACGCCGTCGCCACATTGACATAAGTCGTCCCCGCCGAGATCGAGTTCTCCATCCCGAGCTCTGCCAGCAGCTCCAGCGCTTTCCCTGCGCTCTCCATGGCCTTCTCTCGCTGCGCGGTCTTGCGGTAGTGCCCCACCATCTCATTTTGCAGCATCAGCTGCCCCTGCAGGTCCCGCCCAAGCTCCGCCTCCGCCAGCCAGTAGAGCAGATGCCGCTCCGCCCCCGCGTAGTCCCGCCGGCTCATGTACTCGTTCATTTTATCCGCTATGCGCCTCTGCGGCACCGGTTTGATCTTCTCCATGGACTCCTCGTTCAGCATCCTTTCCTCCTTCCCGGCCAAAATATCGCATCCCCCGCTGTCCGGTTGACCTCACGCCCTCCGCAGGCTTACAATTCTCCCAACAAGCACTTAAGGAGGCTCACAAAATGACAATTCCCGCCATTTTATTCACGATAATCGGAATGCTCTGCATCCTGTACGGCATCGCGGTCTTTCTGATCCGCAGCGGCACCATGTTCTACGCCGTCTGGCTCGCCCTGGGCGCCTGCTTTCTTCTGCTGGGCTTCCTCATCCGGATCCGCTTTTTCGACAGATTGCCTAAGATCGTGAAAACCCTTCTCCTCATGGCCGCAGCCGCAGGTGTCCTCCTCTTTCTCATCTGTGAGGGATTTGTGCTGCGCGGCTTCGGCAGCCGCGCTCCGAAAGGCCTCGACTACCTGATTGTCCTGGGCGCCCAGATCCGCGAAGACGGCCCCAGCGCTGTTCTCAAATACCGCCTTGACGCAGCAGTCGATTACCTCAGGGAAAACGAATCCACCCTCTGCATAGTCACCGGCGGCAAAGGGGAAAACGAGCCCCTCTCCGAGGGCGAGGGGATGAAACAGTATCTCGTCAGACAGGGCATCGATCCCGCGCGCATCATCGTCGAAGGCCGGGCCCTCAACACTGTTCAGAACATTCAGTTCAGCAAACAGCTCATGGCCTCGCCGGACGCCCCTGCTGCTCTTGTGACCAACAACTTCCACGTCACCCGGGCGGCAGCCCTCGCCCGCAAACAGGGCCTCACCAATGTCTATGCGATTGCGGCTCCTTCGGATCCCGCCTACCTCCCCAACAACATGTTCCGGGAGTTCTTCGGGCTGACCAAAGATTTCCTGGCAGGCAACCTGTAGCTGACAGCGCATCCATATGGTAACATTATACGAAAATTACCGCCCCGCCACAAACAGGAGAACAACATGAATCGCAGAAGATATCTCTTTTTTGACATCGACGGAACGCTGCTCGCCGGCGGATATCACAACACCTACATCCCCGACTCCACAGTCCTGGCCCTGAAAAAATGCCGCGCGGCAGGCCATTTCCTCTGTATCGCCACCGGCCGCCTCCAGGCAATGGCTGTCGACTGCATGCACGAGCTCGGCTTCACGAACATGGTCAGCGACGGCGGATACGGCATTACTATTGATGACAAATTCTACGGCGCCGTTCCGCTTCCCAAAGAACTTGTTGTCCGGCTCATCGACGAGTGTGACGCCCACGGCATGCCCTGGGCCCTCCAGACCGACAACACCGTCTTCCGCACCGCTCCCGACAGCCGCTTCGAGGACTTCACTCACGACGTCTACATGAAGACCCGCGTCGTTCCGGGCCTTGACCCGCGCTCCTTTGACAAAATATACAAGGCCTACATCGCCTGCCTCCCCGGCGAAGAAAAGAAGCTCCGGACGCTCAGCGAACTCCCTTGGTGCCGCTACCACAATGAATACTTCTTCGTTGAGCCCACCGATAAAGCTGTCGGCATCAGGCAGATGCTGGACAGGCTCGGCGCAGACTACAGCGACGCCGTCGTATTCGGCGATGCCCTCAATGACATGTCTATGTTCATCGACGGCTGGACCAAAGTCGCCATGGGAAACGCCTGCCCCGAGCTCAAAGCCAAAGCCGATCTCATCACCACCAATGTCGAAGACGACGGCATCTACAACGCCTGCGTCAGCCTGGGCCTCTTCTGAGGCCCTTTTTTTCATGCGGCGGATACCGCCGGCTTCCGGCAAAAAGCGAAAAAATCTGAATGACCGCTCGCCCGAAGGTGCTGTCATTCAGATCTTTATGATGAAATTCCACCCTTTAATTCACATCTGAAGTCCGGCGCTCTTTTAACCGCATTGCCAGTCCGGCGATCAATACGCCCGCAAGTACTCCGCAGCTGTCAATTCCCATATCCCTCAGTTCGCAGCTTCTTCCCGGCACGAAATACTGATGGATCTCATCCGTCACGGCGTACAGAGTTCCCGTCAGCCACGAGATAAGATGTATTCTCCCGGCGATATCCGGCATTTGCGCCTGATCCGCGGACATCCACTCCTTCACCGCAGGAACCAGGAAAAATCCGAGGATCGTATACTCCGTAAAATGAGCCCCCTTGCGCACTATGAAAACCAGCTTCTCTCTGTCGATCGGCAGAACGCCCTGAAACAGCCGGACGATGAAACTGACGATCTTCCCGCTTTCCTCTTTGGAAAGGTCCGCCGGCAGCGCCGACTGAAAAAAGATGAACGCCATAATGGCAATGACGATAATTGTAAACTTTTTACTTCTCAAAATAGACAAATCTCACACTTTCCGAGTCAATCATATTCCGCACAAAGGACTGGTCATCCGCTCCCACTGCCGCAAACCCCGCGACCTTGCATCCCGCCTCTTCGACCACTGTCGCGCAGGCCTGCATTGTTGCCGCGGTGCTCATCCAGTCATCCGCCAGCAGAACCCTGCTGCCCGCGGGAAGAAGCTTTCTCTCTGTGACAAGAACGGTGACCTTATCCCTGTGATTGATATAAGAGGCAGTTACCTGCTCTTCGGGATCGATCCAGAACTGCTGGTTCCTGCGGATCACCACAAGGCCGACTCCCAGTTCCCGCGCGAGCATGCTGCCGACGATAAAGCCCAGAGGTTCAGGGGAGCAGACATAATCCACTTTTCCTTGAAAAGGTTCCGCAAGATATTTGATCAGCGCGTCAACTGCCCCGCTGTCTGCATACAGAGGGAGCAGGTCCCTTTTCCCGCCCTGTCCTTCGATGGGCAGATTGCGGATCTGTTCTTCAAGTCTCTTAATCTCCATTCCCATGGTAAATCCTCCGTAGTGGAACTATCAGTCAGGTAACGCCGCCCCCAAAATCCCGTCAGGGACGTTGGGGGCAAACGCCGTCATCTCCGTTTGAATGCCGCACCGTCCGGGTCATAGCGGTCAGGCGCCGTCATCTCAGCTTGAATGCAACACCCTCCGCAACCGGAGCCAGATCCATCAGAAGGCCATAGTTCTCATAGCCGGCAGTATTCTCACTTGCGCGCTCGTGCACGCTGCTGCTTGACAGGCTCAGAACATACTTCTGGTCCTTGGTAACATAGTTATAATAGTCGTCCGGCACGTAGTTCGTGATCTCGGCAGTGGTCAGATAGCAGAGCGCGTGCTCGAGTTTGCTTCTGTACTCAGCATCTGTCAGCGCCTCGTAGTAGTAACCATAGCTGAAAGGATCCGAATCCTTGATGCTGTTCACAGCCTCATCCAGGGTACCGGCGTCATCCCAAGTGGAGTCAACTTCATACCAGTCTCCGCCGAGGTTGACTACGCTCCATGCATGTCCGCCCGCGTCTGCCTCGGTGTTGCCCGCGACGCCGACAATGACAGCCGCGTCGATGCCGGCCTGCTGAAGCAGGTAGACATACGCCTGGGAATAGCCGTCGCATACCGCGTAGTGAGGAGTTCCGTTGTTGTCCTCTACCAGCGCGCCATATGCTGTGTGAGCGAGGTTGCTGTAACCGTTCTCTGTCGTGTCTTCCATGACAGGCGTGTTGTATGTGACTTCGTTGATCAGCTTATCATGGATATCCTTGGCGACCACTTCCTCGCTCTTGCTCAGGTCGATGTCTGCCAGGAACTCGTCTGCCGCGTCATTGAATTTGGTCATCATCTCTTCGAAGTCGTCAAAAGGCTCCTCGAAGTAGCAGTAAACCATATAAGTGCCGTTTCCGGGCTGCTGGTAAGGCGCGCCGAAGGACATATCCGCTTCAATGCCGTTGTAGAGCCAGAACAGCTCCGGATGGTCATACAGAAGTCCCCAGTAAGAGACGAGAAGCACCTCGGCGAAATCAGCCGATGTCGGATCCACCGAGATGTTGGCCACCGTGACATTGTCCGGGTTGGTCGGATCTGACGCGCACATGTACATAGCGTCGTACATAGCCTGCTGGTCCCTGCTCATCTCACTGTAGTAGTGATAGTTCTTGGCCTTGTTGATCAAAAGAGAGTCTGCCGGCGGTGTATAAGCGCGCATCGCTCTGTCCATCTTGTCCGTATCTTCCGCGGTCAGCTCATTCGTCTCATCCATCTCTTCCATAGGTCTCAAACCGTTGAGTCCGGAAAGATTGAACCCTGCCAGAGGCTGAAGCTTGCCCTCGCTTGCGGACGCTACTGTCTGGGACTCCTCCTTGGCTTCTGCGTCCGCAGCAGCCGGCTCCGCTGACTCGGTTCCTGCCGGCTCTGCCTCAGCGGTCTCCTCTGCCTTATCCTCCTTGGCCTCAGTCTCCTGTGCGGCTCCGGTCTGAGAAGCGCCGGTCGATCCGCCGCATCCTGCCAGCATCGATACTGCAAGCGTCATCGAAAGAAAAACTCCTAAAAACTTTCTCATTGTGTCCTCCCTTCAGGTTTCGTTTCAGTTTCCTAAATAGCAAAAAACATATTATTAATCATTATATCACGAAAACGATTACCCCGTATATATCTAAGGCACAATTTCGTTCGCGCCTGATATCCCGGCTGCCGCCGTCACTCCCCGACGATCATCCGGAATCTCTGCAGGTCCGCGGGATGAGTGATCTTGAAATTCATGGGATCCCCGGGGATCATGCATATCTTCATCCCCGCCACCTGCGCGATCTCTGTCGTCCCTCTCATGGACATCAGAAACTCATGGCTCTTTCCCTCGTGGATCCTGTAATACTGATGCAGCCAGAAAGTCTCCGGCGACTGTCCCATGAACAGCTTGGATCTGTCCAGCAGTTTGTCGACGCCCTTCCCGTCCTCACTGTAATAGATCGTATCCGTCGCGGGGATCACTGGCAGGCACGCCTCATACTCCCCGATCGCGTCAAAACATTTATCGATCAGTTCGCAGCTCACCAGGGGCCTTACTCCGTCATGGATGATCACCTTATCCGTCTCCGACTCCGACCTCTCCATACACACCTTAAGTCCGCTCAGGATCGACTCCTGCCGTATGGAGCCCGTTACTGTTATATTACCGTTTTCAGTCCGTATTCTCAACCAAAAGACAATCACAGACCGGCAATTGCAAAAAAAGCCTGCCGCACCATCCGGTGCGGCAGACCGATTAACAAACAGTATTACTCCACAGTCACACTCTTTGCCAGGTTTCTCGGCTTATCAACATCCAGGCCCTTAGCCACCGCCACATAGTAGCCCAGCAGCTGCAGCGGGATGATCGCAAGGCTTGCCACAAAGTGCGGATCTACCTTGGGAACGTAGATAACGAAGTCAGCCGTCTCCTCGATCTCATAGTGTCCGTAAGTCGTAAGGCCCATCAGATACGCGCCGCGGCTCTTGCACTCAACCATATTGCTGATGGTCTTCTCGAAGAGCTCGTTCTGGGTCAGAACGCCGACCACAAGGATGCCGTCCTCGACGAGGCTGATCGTGCCGTGCTTGAGCTCGCCGCCCGCATAGGCCTCGGAGTGCACGTAAGAGATCTCCTTCATCTTCAGGCTCCCTTCCTGGCAGATCGCGAAGTCGAGGCCGCGCCCGATGTAGAAGGAATCGTGCATGTTCGAGTACTTGGACGCGAACCACTGCAGTCTCTCTTTCTCCTCAAGGATCCTGGTGATGCCCGCCGGGATCTTCTGGATCTCCTTGATGTAGTCAAAATACTGCTGCTCGTCAATTCTGCCCCTAACCAGCGCGAACTGCAGCGCCAGCAGATACATGACGATCAGCTGCGCCGTGTAGCCCTTGGAAGTGGCGACCGCGATCTCGATGCCGGCCTTGGTGTAGAACACAAAGTCCGCCTCGCGCGCGATGCTGCTGCCCTCGACATTGACGATGGCAAGAGTCTTGATGCCTCTCTCCTTCGCCTCGCGAAGAGCCGCAAGGCTGTCCGCCGTCTCGCCGCTCTGGCTGATGATGACCACCAGGTCGTTGGGGTTCAGAATAGGATTTCTGTAACGGAACTCGGAAGCGAGCTCGACACGCACAGGGATCCTCGCCAAATCTTCAATGACGTACTGGGCGGCCGTTCCGACATGCCATGCTGATCCGCACGCCACGATGTGGATCTGCGTGATCTCTTTGATGAACTCGTCGGTAATGCCTATTTTGCCAAGGTTGATGCGGCCGTTATCAAGCGCGAAATTCAGGGTATCCTGAACGGCTTTGGGCTGCTCGTTGATCTCCTTCATCATGAAGTGCTCGTAGCCGCCCTTGTCTGCTGCCTCTGCGGAGAAAGTGATCTCAACCTTCTCCTTCTCGATCACGTCGCCGTTGAGGTCGTAGAAAACCGCTTTGCCGGGAGAGAGTCTGCCCATCTCCAGGTTGCCGATATAGTAGACCTGATTCGTGTACTCAAGGATCGCGGGGACATCGGATGCCACATAAGTGTCATCATCCGCGATACCGATGATCATCGGGCTGTCTTTACGGGCGACCCAGATCTCACCGGGATAATCCTTGAACATCAGCTCCAGCGCGTAAGATCCGCGGATACGCACCATGGTCTTGGCAATCGCGTCGATAGGGCCGATCTTATACTTTTTGTAATAATAATCCACCAGCTTGATGGCCACTTCCGTGTCCGTCTGGCTGTAGAACTGATAGCCGTGCTTGAGCAGCTTTTCCTTCAGTTCCTGGTAGTTCTCGATGATGCCGTTGTGCACGCCCACAACAAGGGACTCCACCGGTCCGGATCCGGATCCCGTGCAGTTTCCCGATACATGGGGATGCGCGTTTGTCTGCGTCGGGTCGCCGTGGGTCGCCCAGCGCGTATGGCCGATACCGCAGGTACCCTTGAGGGAGTTGCCGCCGTCTGTCTTCTCGGCCAGATTCTTGAGCTTGCCGGTAGCCTTGACCACCTGCGCCAGCTCTTCGCCGTCTCTCACTGCGATGCCCGCGGAGTCATAACCTCTGTATTCCAGTTTCTTCAGTCCTGCGAGCAGTATGGGAGCCGCCTGCTTATGACCTGTAAAACCAACAATTCCACACATATAAAT
>CACZJD010000011.1:0-29162 GCA_902781325.1 uncultured Lachnospiraceae bacterium | reverse complement strand
ATCAAAGTCTTTCGTCCTTCTCGATATCAAGATAGAACTTGTAGGTGCCGACCTTCAGCTCGTCGCAAGCGGGCTCGTCGCAAGCGATGATCGCATTCTCATGCATCTGCAGGCAGCTGCAGGTCCACATCTGGCTGATGCCGCCCTCAATAACGTGTGCCATCGCGCGTGCCTTGTTGTGGCCGCTGATCTCGATGATCACTTCCTTAGCATCCATAATGGTTGCAACGCCTGTGCATAACGCATAAGCGGGAACCTTCTCGGGATCATTGTCAAAGAAACGGGAGTTCACAATTCTTGTGTCTCTTGTGAGCTTACGAAGGCCGGTGCGGGATGCAAGGGAGGTGCCGGGCTCGTTGAACGCGATGTGGCCGTCAACGCCGATGCCGCCCAGGAACAGGTCGATACCGCCGTATGAAGCGATCTTGGCCTCATAAGCCGCGCACTCAGCTTCCAGATCCTCAGCCATACCATTCAGGATATTGATGTTCTCCTTAGGGACATCGACATGATCAAAGAAATAGTAATGCATGAAATACCAGTAGCTCTGATCATGCTCTTTGGGAAGACCTACATATTCGTCCATGTTGAAGGTGACGACGTTCTTGAAAGAAATCTCGCCCGCCTCATACATCTTCACCAGCTCATTGTAGACGCCGATGGGGGAAGAACCGGTGGGAAGTCCGAGCACAAAAGGTCTGTCTTCCTTGTGCGCCTTGATCTTAGCCGCGATGTAGTTCGCTGTCCACTTGCTCATGTTATCGTAATTTTCCTGAATGACTACTCTCATTTTATTAACTCCTTTTTCCTGGTTTATGCTAAGTGTCCCTTCTCCGTGATCACGTCGATGACATAATCCACGTACTTTTCGCAAGTCTCGATGCTGTCCGCCTCTACCATGACGCGGATCACCGGCTCTGTGCCGGATTCGCGCACCAGTATCCTGCCGTTCTCGCCCAGTTCCTTTCCGACCTTCTCGACTGCTGCCTGCACATCGGGATCGTTCTGCGCGTCGGGTTTACTCTTTACGCGCACGTTCTTGAGCACCTGAGGATACACGATCACCGGCGCTGCCAGCGCGCTCAAAGGTTTCTCTCTCGCCATCATGACTTCCATGATCTTCATGCTGGTCAAAATACCGTCGCCGGTCGTCGCGTACTTGGAGAAGATGATGTGGCCGGACTGCTCGCCGCCGATGCGGTTTCCGTAGGTCACCATATTCTCATAGACATACTTGTCGCCGACCTTGGTCTTATCGTATTCGATCCCGGCCTTATCCAGTGCCTTGTAAAGGCCGAAATTGGACATAACTGTCGTGACGACCTTGTTGTTGAGGAGCTTTCCTCTCTCCTTCATATAGCGGCCGTAGATGTACAGGATGTGATCGCCTGTGACCACATTGCCCTTCTCATCAACGCACAGGCATCTGTCGGCATCGCCGTCATATGCAAAACCTACGTCCAGATTGTTCTCCCTGACGAATTTCTGCAGGTGCTCAATGTGAGTGGAACCGCAGTCTGTGTTGATGTTGAATCCGTCGGGATCATTGTTGATGACATAGGTCTTGGCGCCGAGCGCGTCAAATACAGCCTTCGCGATCGTCCATGCCGCTCCGTTCGCGACATCCAGGCCGACACGCTTTCCGTTGTAGCTGTATTTTGACAGGGAGATCAGGTAGCCGATGTAGCGGTTGCGTCCCGCGACATAGTCCACTGTCCTGCCGATCTCAGCGTCCTTGGCCATCGGGATCTCGGGAATCTCTCCGTCGATATACTTCTCGACCTCAAGGATCGTCGCCTCGTCCATCTTCTCGCCGTTGTGATTCATCAGCTTGATGCCGTTGTCATAATAAGGGTTGTGGGATGCGGAGATCATGATACCGCAGTCAAAATCATCCGTTCTCGTTATGTAAGACACGGACGGCGTCGTCGTGACATGCATGATATAGGCATCCGCGCCGGAAGCCATAAGGCCCGTGCAAAGGGCATACTCAAACATATAAGAAGAGCGGCGCGTATCCTTGCCGATCACGATCTTAGCCTTCTTGCCGATTCTGGCACCGTAATACCAGCCCAGAAAACGGCCGATCTTGATCGCATGATCGTAATTCAATACAACATTTGCCTCTCCGCGAAAACCGTCTGTTCCGAAATATTTACCCAAAACTGTACGCCTCCTGAAAAACTCTGATTTCTGCCGGTACCCCCGGCCTTTCATGCGTTGAGACAGTTTCTGTTACAGTGTTGATTCTGCTCTTTGCCTCTGTCCCTCTCGACGCGCCCGCCGCAGCAGCATCCGCCGAATCTTTCGATCACTGCTGTCCTCGTCAACCTTCCGGTCCCGGCGCTGGCTGTCTCCCCCCTCCTCCGTGCGGGGCAGAAACGCCTTCTAAGATAACACTATATACAATTTTCTCCGATTTAGAAATAGGAAAATCGGAATTCGCCTTCTTTACTCCGCCAGATACTCCTTCATTTTCTCTGAGGCCGAACTCACTGACTCCTCGTCAGGCCACATTACATACAGATCTGTGCCGCCCATCGAGAAAGTCTGCTGCGAATCACCCGTTCCTGTGACCGCCTGTCTTCCGATATCCCAGCCGTGGCCGCTGTCAAGCTGCCATGAGATCACATTCGCGATCTCCTCTGATGTGAAGCTCGTCTGCATACTCCGTCCCACAACGTCCAGAACCTCGGAAGGGTCCCGGAGCAGGTCCGGCGACTGAAGCTTATTCAGGATCGCTGTGAGGACCAGCATCTGGTTCTGGCCTCGCTGGTTGTCTCCTGAACCAAATTGGTATCTGGACCTTGAGAAGGCCAGCGCCTCCTCGCCGTTCAAGTGGTTCATTCCTCTTCTGAAATAATAATCGCCTGAGCTGAACTCCACTTCTGAGTTGACATCAACTCCGCCCAGAGCGTCCACAAGCTGGATCAGAGAGTCGAAATTGATCCTGATATAGTCGGAGATCCCGATATCATACAGGTTCTCAAGTGTCCGCATCGATGTTTTGATACCGTACACGCCTGCATGTGTGAGCTTGTCGCGCTCGTCCCCGGAGATCCCGGGAATGAAAACATAGTAATCGCGGGGCGTTGTCGTCAGCAGGATCCTGTGGTCCAGCGGATTCACCGTCATGATGATGTTGACGTCGCTTCGGCTCGTCGTCGAGATCGGTCCGCTTACATCGATGCCGCTGATCAGAATATTGAAAGGATGCTCTGTCGGATTCACTCCCCGCTGTCTGCTTCCGGGCCGCTCTTCTGCTGTCCCTGATGCCGCTCCTTCTCCGCTGCCTTCCCCTTCGCCGCCGGTTCCGGCGCTTTCCTCAATCTTCGTCTCATATTCCTTCTCCAGAATGACCCGCGTTTTCTGCGAGAACTCTCCCACCGCGTCGTCCAGAAGGTCAATATACGCTTTATTGCAGATCACCGCGTCCAGATTTCCCTCCAGAAGGTCCTGGCCCATCACCACAGGAGTCTCATAATACTGCAGTTTCAGCTCGGAGTCGCCGTTCGCTCCTTTGACTTCTTCGATAACTTCATCCAGATACTCCTTGTTGGCGCCTTCATACACGCCGAAACGGTATCCGCCCGTCTCTTCGATAGACTGCGCCACATTGCTGTCCTGTACAGCCACCGCGATCGTCTCGATCTGTGTGTCCGCCCCGGCGATCTGATCCAGCGTTTTCAGAATATGCCGGACATAAACGACACCGAACAACAGCACACCGCTCATAAAGATTGCGAGAATAGTGCCTGCTGAGTTCAAAACGCTCTTTTTGCTCAACGCCATAAGACTCGTGATCACCAGCGGTACCAAAGCCGCTGCAGCCACGATTGCCATATATTTACCGGGCAGAAGCCTGCTCGAAACAAGCAAATATAGCAGAACTGCCGTCACAACCGCCTGGATCCCAGGCATCACCCACTTCAAATAAGATTTCAAGGTATCCTCCACAATTACTTCTTTCCTTTGATGATCCTGCGCAGCACGGCTTTCGTCCGCCACTTGGCATGCGTGTATAAGCTCCGCGCCGGATACGCTTCGCACCAGAACTTCACATAGCGCTGATATTCCGGATCCGTGACGCTGTACTGCTTCCCGTCCCTTACAAAGCTTGTGAGCACGCCGATCACTGCCTCTTCCGGGACTGTCTCAATGCTGTACGTGTTGTCGCCGCGGATCGAATAGGTACCGTTGTCATTTACCTCGATGACCCGGTGCAGCACATAACTCTTCCCGCGCTTGTACAGTGCGACATCGTACTTCTTGAGCCTCCCCTTAGGCACCTCGATCACAACAAGGTCCCGGTTCTGGTACAGCATGGGGTTCATGCTCACACCCTTCGTTTTATAGACCAGTTTCCCGTCTTTTTCAAGTATTTCTTCAAAAGTACTCATAACTATTATCCCGATTTTATCCAAGCTGGAGGCGGATGAGCTTGCGTTACTTATCCAATCTCTGCCTCTCCACCAGCTCCGCGAACACGCCGCCCTTCTCGATCAGCTGCTCGTACTTTCCGTCCTCCACTATTTTGCCGCCGTCCATGACCAGAATCCTGTCGCAGTGACGGATGGTTGACAGACGGTGCGCGATGACAATTCTGGTGCAGCGCATTCTGTCAAGGGCGTCCGAGACCTGCTTCTGCGTGATGTTGTCGAGCGCCGAAGTCGCCTCGTCGAGAAGCAGGAGCTTGGGCTTGGGGGCGACCGCGCGCGCGATCATGATACGCTGCTTCTGGCCTCCGGAGATTCCGCCGCCGCCTTCCTGCAGAACAGTGCTCATTCCCATGGGCATTGCGCGGATGTCGTCCGCGATCCCGGCGATCTCCGCCGCGTCCCAGGCCTCCTGGAGAGTCAGGTTGGGCGCCGAGATTGTGATATTCTCGAAAATGCTGCCGCTGAAGAGCTCGCCCTCCTGTAGCACGGTTCCGATCAGTTTGCGAAGTGACCCGAGATCCAGCGTCTGGATATCCTTGCGGTCGTAGAAGATCGCGCCCGATTCGGGCTTTTCGAATCCCAGCAGCAGACGCAGCAGCGTCGACTTTCCGCAGCCGGTCTTGCCGACGATGGCCACATACTGCCGTGCGGGGATCTTCAGGTTCAGGTCGTCGATGATCTTGCGGCCTTCCTTCTCATAGCGGAAAGTCACGTGGGACAGCTCGATATTGCCCGTGATCGTAGCCACCGATTCGCGCCCGGCGTGCTTCTCAGGCTCCGCTTCCATAAGGGGCCGGATCAGCTCAAGGCTCGGCTTAACAGTCGCAGCCGCGATGGCCACTGACGTGATCGCGTTCAGCGCGCCGGAAACGTAAGCGTAAGCCGCATTGAAAGCATAGTAATCTGCCACAGAAACGCGGGTCTTCACCGCGATGAAGTACATGACGATGGTGCCCGTCAGCGTGATCGCCGCGTTGAAGACCTTCTGGAACTTCACGATCACAGGCGGATTGAACTTGAGGTCCGCACCGCGCGTGTACAGATCAAGCCACTTCGTGAAGACCCGGTTCTCCGCGCCCGACAGCCTTATCTTCTCAACGCCGCCCATGAGAGCATAGGTGAGGCCGCGCTCCTGCGCGCTCAGTTCCATCAGTTCCTTATTGATCTGCGACTGCGCCATATTCCCGGCAATACTCAGTCCCAAAGTCAAAACAGAGACTACCAGCGACGGTATTACCAGCGACTTGGCGTAGGAGAAGATCTGCGTCAGATATACCAGAGAGAATATTCCCGTGATCGCTGTCGAGAAGATCGAGTCCACCAGAGTCGTGCAGAGCGAGTTCACATAAGACAGATACTGGCTCAGTTCGCCCGAACTATACGATTTAAAGAAGGACGCCGGAAGCGAGAGCACGCGCATCATCGCTGCTGCCTGCACATTGACGCTTAGTTTTGTCCGGATCCGCGACTGCACGAACTGTTTGATGATCGACAGCATGAAAGAACTGATCATGGCAAAGAGCATGAAACTCATTACTGCTCCCAGAAGCTGCAGACTTCCGTATGTGACCACTTCTCCCATAAGGATGTGATTGAGTTTGGGCAGGATCATGCCGACCAGCGTCACCATGAGCGACGCGATGATAAAGGAAGCTATGTCCCACGTATCGACGGAATCCGTCATATACCGGATCAGGTCCTTCAGCGTGAGGCTCCGCAGCGGGAGCGGCCTGTAAAAACAGTAGGCCTCATTTCCGATCTTCTGCTCCTCAGCCTTGTGGACCGTCACATTCTTCCCGGTCTTCGGGTCTTTATACACATACACGCCCGCGCCGTTTCGAACGACTGTGATCACTGCGCCGCTGTCCTTAAGGCTCGTGACCATGACGCCCATCGCGTCCCTGCTCCAGCCCGGCTCCAGCGTCACCTTGCGGAACATGATATCCGAAGCGGTCAGAAGATAATCCAGTTTCTCCTCAAAACCTTTGAGACTCGCCGGGATCTTCCGGTCCCTGATCCCGAAGTGCTTGAGCAGAGTTTCCAGCGCGTCGTTGACGTCCGCCCCCTCGGCAAAAGTATCTCCGGATTTGCGCCCGGTCACAGTCAGATGCAGCTTCTCAAAGGAATCGGAGAGCATCCTGCGCTCCTGCTGTTTTCGATATTCGATCTGTTCGTCAAACCAGCCCATATTGTATGCTCCTTTGAACTCGCTGAAGCCCGGCTCCTGCCGGGCTTCTAAAGATGAGCCCTTACTTTTTGGGCTCATCTTTTTTTCATTCAGAAGTTACAAGTCTTGTATATGCCCCGCCTTTTGCCATCAGTTCCTCGTGCGTTCCCCGCTCTACGACATGACCGCGGTCCAGAACGATGATCTCGTCGCAGTCGCGGATCGTGGAGAGACGGTGGGCGATCACTATGCAGGTGATGCCCCTCATGCTGATGGAACGGACTACTTCGTACTCTGTTTTGGCATCCAGAGCGGAGGTTGCCTCGTCCAGGATGCAGATCGTAGGATCCTGGGACAGGGCTCTTGCGATCTCAAGGCGCTGCCTCTGACCGCCAGAGAAATCGCGGCCGTTCTCGGAGAGCTTGTGCTGATAGCCGCCCGGCCTCAGAACAATGTCCTCGTGGATGTCGGCGTCGCGCGCTGCCATGATCATCTCGAAATCTTCGATCGACGTATCCCACATCTTGATATTCGCGGCGATCGTGTCCTCAAACAGAGTCACATTCTGATCGATGACCGATACCGAACCGATGAAAACATTTCTGTCGATCTCGGAAATGGGATGCCCGTCGAAAGTAATGCTCCCGCTCCAGGGCTGATAGAGCCCGCTCAGGAGCTTGGCCAGTGTCGATTTTCCGCAGCCGCTGCGCCCGACCAGGGCTATTTTTTGACCCGGCTTTACGGAAAGCGAAAAATCCGTGATCAGCGGATCGCCCAGAGGCGCGTAGCCGAAAACAATGTCTTTCATCTCTATATTGCCTGTGAGTTTCCTGTACTCATCAGTCTTGGGGCGCTCTTCAAGATAGGGGTCCGTCGGATAACTCATGACGTCGTCCACGCGCTCCATCTGCGTGATCATCTCCTGGAAGGACTGCCCGGCCTGGATCAAAGAGTTGGCCGGCGACATAAAGGAACTCATGAAGCCCTGGAAAGCCATGACCATACCAACTGTAAAGTCCCCATGCAGTACCAGGTACACGCCCGCGCCCAGGACTGCCATATTGGTCAGCGAGGTGACCAGCGAAGGGACCGATCCGAGCAAAGTATTGACCCAGTTATACTTGTGCTGCTGCGTGTTAACGCTGGCTTGGAATCCGGCCCACCTTCCGAAAACGCCCTTCTCGGCGCCGCTCGCCTTGATCGTCTCGATCATGCGGATGCCCGACGCCGTCGCGGAGGACAGTTTGGCGTTGTCGCGCATCTGCACTCTGGTCAGGTTCACTCTTTTGGGCGAGACAATGAAGGACATCCCCATATTGATCGCGATAGCCAGGATTCCGACAGCTGTCAGAGGCGCGCTGTACTTGAGCATGGCGATCAGATAGAACACCATCATCAGCGCATTCAGCGCCAGCGGCGCAAATGAATTTACAAGACTCCCAGCGATCGAGGCATTTGTGGACTGCCTGTCCGCTATATCCGACGCCATTCTCTGGCTGAAGAACTGCATAGGGAGCCTGAGCACCTTCCACAGATACTTGGAGCTGCCCACTGCTTCCAGTTTGCCCTGTATGCGCAGACTGTAAACCGTCGCGATCCACAGCACCACAATGTAGACGATCGCGAAGGTGCTCATAGCGATAATAAAAGGATTAAGCCACTCCGGATTACTGCCGCTCAGCAGACGGTCCAGAAAGACCCTGCTGAAGACAGCGCTGATAATTCCCATCAGAGACGAGATCGTCGTCGTAAACACTACGAAGATCACAGCCGACGATGTGCCTTCCAGCCGCTCTTTCGCATAAGAAAAGACGGTCTTGCGTTTTCCCGAGGGTTCAAAGCCCGGTCCCGGCTCTACAGTAAGCATGACGCCCGTGTATTCCCGGTCGAACTCCTCCATCGAGACCTCGACGCGCCCTCGCGCCGGGTCGTTGAGCACCGCCTTCCCGCGATGGAATCCGCACAGCACCACAAAGTGGTTGAAGCCCCAGTGTATAATGCACGGAAAAGGCCCCTCTGCGATCAGATCCTCCGGATCCACCCGCCACGCCTTGGCCTCCATTCCATAGCTGCGCGCAGCCAATATGATGTTTTTCGCGTTCGCGCCGTCCCTTGACACGCCGCAGTCCACCCTGGCCTGTTCCAGAGGGATGAACTTCCTATAATAGTGCATGATCATCGTCAGCGACGCCGCGCCGCACTCAAGCACTTCCAGCTGCATCACCACAGGCACCTTCACAACGCCTTTGGTCTTGGGCTGCGGAACATTCTTCTTATCACTCATGAGAAATACCTCTCGGCAGTCAGTTAAAGAACAGTTCGATCGGTGACAGTTCCTCGGTCACCAGTGTTCCCGCCGCGATCCCGTCCGTTCCCATAGGCTCCGCAAGATCGATAGGATACACAATATCCCCGACTTTGAGTCCTCCGGTGATCATCACATAGACATTTGTGCTTTCTTTGATCACTTCAGGCGCCAGTACATCAGGCACCAGTTCTTTCTCCTCGCCGTCTATCTTCACTGTCCTGTACTGCAGAACGCCTTTTATCGCTGACTCGGGCACTATACAGGTACTCCCGCCGTTTTCCGTCACTACCACGGCCTGTGTCGTGGCCTCGATCCTTCCGAAGAAGGCCCAGATGAACACCCCGATCAGAAGAAGGATCACCGCCGACAGGATCATCCACACTCCGGGCGAAGTCACCCGCAGATAGTCGTTGAGCTGCTCCGGCGATTCCAGCCGCTCCAGATTCTTCTCGCGAAATAGCTTGGTCTTATCACCTGCCGCTTTATTCGCACTGTTATTCGCGCTGCCCGTGCTCTTTTCTTTCATTTCTGCCATGGGTCACCCCTCCTCTCCCGCGCTCTGCAGGATATATTTACCGTCTTCGATCACCATGCCCGTCAGCCTGCCGCCTTTTCCGCAGCCTGTGTCGATACATATGACGCCCCTCTCAGGCAGTTCCTTCCAGGTCCCCTCCGGGATCTGCTTTGCGGGCCGCTCCAGCCCCGGAAACCAAGTCGCTTTCTCCAGTGCGATATGCCCCACGATTGTAAGGGGCCCCGCGTACCGGTTCTCCATCGCCACACCGTGGTCATGGATCATCGTGTATTGATCATTCATCTCAATCGGATCGATCTTGAGCCCTGCGTGCACGCACTGGAAACCTTCCCCCCGATAGAACGGGACCGCATGCTCCCCAATCCACGCAGCGGTGTCTTCCATCTTCTCTCCATGTGCCTTGAACGACTTTACCGTCGTCCCGCGTCCGACTCGTTCCCACACAAACCGCATACTTATAGATAGTTTCGGGGTCAAAAGATAGTCGTCATGATTTCCTCTCAGCAGCACAAAGCGGTCTCCGAATTTGTCCGCCAGCTCCCTGACCACCTGGAACACGCCCCAGGAATCCGGTCCGCGGTCGAACAGGTCTCCCAGAAGGATCAGCCTGTCCGCCTTTTCATCCGGCATGATCTTCGCCAGCAGCAGCCGCAGCGCACCGCTGCAGCCGTGTATGTCACCGATAATGATAGTCCTCATCGCAAGATTTCCTTATTCCTGATGTTCCGGTCCCTTATACTCAAAAGCCATCATCGTCAGGTCGTCAAACTGCTCGTCGTTGCCCACGAACTCGTCCACCGCTCGCCGCACGTTCCTCAGAAGGATCACCGGATCTGCGTCCGGATCCCTGTTCAAGGCATCGAGCATGCGCTTCGTGCCAAAGAGCTCTTCTCCTCCCCGTGTTGCCTCCGCGACGCCGTCCGTATACAGGAAGAGCTTGTCGCCGGGCTTGAGATCCATCTCATATTCTTTGTACGTAATGCCGGGCATAGCGCCGATGACCAGCCCGTGCTTATCCTTGAGAAGTTCGAACTTTCCGCCTGTCTTGATCGCCGGGTACTCGTGGCCCGCGTTTGCCGCCGTGAGTTTTCCGGTGCTGATCTCCAGGATTCCGATCCAGACTGTGACGAACATCTCCATCCTGTTGTTGGAACACAGCGCCTCGTTCGTCTTCGTGAGGATCTCGCCCGCGTCCCTGCCGAGCATCGCGCAGCTCTGGATTATGATCTTCGAGATCATCATGAACAGCGCCGCGGGGATTCCCTTGCCGCTGACATCCGCGATCACCATGCACAGATGATCCTTATCAATAAGGAAGAAATCGTAGAAATCGCCGCCGACCTCCCTGGCCGGATCCATCACAGCGTAGATATCGAACTCGCTGCGCTCCGGAAAAGCCGGGAAAATGCTGGGCAGCATGCTCTCCTGGATCTGGTTGGCCATGTGAAGCTCCGTGCCGATCCTCTCCTTCTCCGCGGTGACACGCCGCACCTCGGCCACGTATTCCACCGTCCTGTGGGACAGTTTGGCAAAAGATTCCGCCAGCACCTCTATCTCATCGTCCGTCCTATACGCGTCTTCCATCATGAATTCCAGGTTGGTCTCATTCAGGCCCGCGATCCTCTTCGTGATCAGGTTCAGGGGCCGCACGATCTTTTTGCCGAGGATCAGCGCCGAAATAAAGGCCAGAACCGATATGATCAGCAGGAGCAGCGTCATTGTGCCCCTGATCGTTTTCATTCTTGATAAATAAGTGGAACCTGCCCCCTCCTGGATCTCCTGATAACTTGAGATCAGCATCTCCGCGGGCTTGTCCGCCATCTTCTGGTCAAAAACATAGAGAAGCGTCCATCCGAGCGTACCGACCGGTGCGCCGGCCATATAGTAGTCGCCGTCCTCCATGTGGACCAGACGCACGCCGGTATTGCCTTTCAGAGCGTCTGAGATCATCGAGGCCAGCTCACTGTTCGAACTTGTGCGCAGATCCGAAGCGTTGGCGGATTCCACTACACAGAAGGGACCGCTCTCTTTTGGCGAGAAAACCACGTGCCCGGCGCTGTTGATCACACACATGAAGCTCCCGTTTTGATCAGAGGACCGGATCGCTTCATTCATAGAGGTCAGAAACAGATCAGAGCCGACGACCGCGGCCAGTTCGCCGTCCACATAGACGGGCATCGCGCATACGATTCCCACATCGCCGGTAAAAGCATCTATCTCCACATCCGTGAAGATCAGCGACTCCTTCTCCACCGCCTGCTGATACCAGGGGCGGGTCCTGCAGTCGTAGATCACGCGCTCGCCGCTCTCCGAGAACTTCGAAGCCGAGCGGTCGTCCACCACCAGAAAGGCGCCTTCCGGCAGCGCGATAAAACAGGAATTCGTGTCCGCGGAAGCTCCGAAAAGAGTGGTCATCATATCCGTCATATTGGCCGCGAGCCCGATCCTGTCCGCGATCTCCTCCTCGTTGACGTCATCCGCGAGGATCGTCTGACACACGATCTGACCGTCCTGTGCCTTATCCGGAGCGGAGTACTCCGCGCGCCCGGCTCCTGAAGGATCCTTGAACAGCTTTCCCGCGTATTCGCCCATCATTCCCACGCGCACCGCCAGGTTGTGGAAGACCTCGTCTGACACCATTGCACTCAGCTCCGCGGTCTGCCCCATGCTCTGGTCCACGACGTCGCCCATGACGCCGTTCGTGATCTCTGTGAGCGCTTCTTCCTGCTTCCGGACCGTTTCCGAGCTGACTTCCTCCAGCATCCTGTTCTGGTACTCGCCCACTCCCCAGAAGGCCGCCGTCAACACTATGATCGTGATCAGGATCAGATTGACCACTTTATTCTCGATTCCGCCTATGACCAGATTCTTGAAAGTCTTCATGCGTTCTTCCCCGTCTGTTCTGTCTCCCGGCCGCCAACTATTCCTTCCGGCTCATCACGCCTTCCTCGATGTGCAGCGTGTAGTCGCAGATATCCAGTGCCGCGCGCCGGTGCGTCACGATGATACAGGTCTTGTCCCGCATCTTAGATATATTCTTAAGAAGCTTCGCCTCTGTCTTCTCGTCCAGTGCCGATGTCGCCTCATCCAGCAGCAGGATCGGCGCCTTGCTGAGGAGCGCTCTGGCCACCGCCACTCTCTGCGCCTGTCCCTCGGACAGACCCACGCCGCGCTCGCCGAGCACCGCGTCATATCCGATATCATCGACTACAGCCGTCAGACACGCCGCGTCCACAGCCGCCTGAATCTCCTCGTCCGTCGCCGTGTCCGTGAACATGGTCAGATTATCCCGCAGACTTCCCGAGAACAGCGTATTTCCCTGAGGCACATACGCGAACAGCGCCCGGGTGCCTCTCGATGCCGGCACTTCCAGATCTCCCGCCCGGAACAGCATCCGGCCCTTCGTCGGCTTATAGATTCCCAGAAGAAGCTGGAACAGCGATGTTTTGCCGCCTCCGGATATCCCGGTCAGAGCCATGAAATCGCCCCTCTTGATCGTCCAGTTCACGTGCTGCAGCACTTCTTCGATTCCGTCATCATATTTAAACGTAATGTCGTCCATCACGATCTCGTCAAAAGAGCGGAGCACTTCACCCTCTTCCTCCGCCGGCAGCTCTGTCAGCTCCAGCAGGCGCTCCGCCGACGAACTCACGCCGTACAGCTGTGACGCGATGCTCACCGAGTTCGCGATCGGTCCCTGGATCCGGCCGATCAGCTGCAGCATTGCCGCCAGCGACCCGTAAGTCAGGTTCCCGCGATAGATATTCGCGCAGCCCCACAGCATGCAGAACAGCCAGGAAAAGTCAAAAACCAGCCCCATACTGTCATTCATCCGGAAACTGAACATTCCCTGCCGCACCTGCTCCTTGCTCAGATACTCCTGGTCAGAGCCGATCCTTCGCTCCTGCCGGCCCTCCGACAGACTCGATTTCACCAGTTTGATATTGACAAAAGTCTCCTGCACCGACGAGTGCAGCCGGCCTTCTGCCTCCTGCATCCTCTTGTGCCGCGCCTTCATAGGCCCCCGGAACAGGATCACCAGCACGAGTCCCAGTGTGCCTCCCACCAGCATCAGAATGACAAAATGCCAGTCCATCGCGATCAGGATCCCCGCCGCGCCGACAAAACTCACCACAATTCCGATCAGACTCGGCAGAATATTCATTATTCCGTTCTTGATCACATTCATATCCGAAAAGACCCGGTTCACCAGTTCTCCGCTGTGATACCCCTTCAGTCCCCCGTACTCCTTAGACAGGATTTCGTGCACCAGCATCTTCTGCAGCGACTCCTGCAGCTCCGCTGAGGCATGGATCCTCAGCCATGACCGCAGATTAGCCAAAAGATGCTGCATCAGGATGATTCCAAGCAGCATCAGCGCATACTTCACCAGCTGGTCGGAATTTGACGACACCGCGCCGTCCACCAGGCCCTTCGTCGCCAGCGTAAAGAACAGTGAGCACACCGTGGCCAGCACCGTGATCAGACAGACCAGCACTACTTTGACATGCACGCACTTCGACCACCGCAGAACCGCCGCGATCCCCGGGCTGCGGAATATGGACTTAACTTTCTCTAAACTGCTTGACATTAATCTCTTACCTTTGTTTCAACTGTGCACTGTCGCCGGTGCATCACTTTATATATTATACCTTTTTTATTAGGTGCATCAATTTCTAAATAGTGAATCCTTTTCGTCCTCTATGCCAATGCTGTTTCGTTTCGCTGTTTAAGCACCCTTATACTCCACACACATCATTGTCAAGTCGTCGAACTGCGGCGCATCGCCCGCAAACTCGTTCACCGCATGATTCACGGCTTCCAGGATCTCCCTGGGTGTTCCCTCCTCGCTGCTGCGCAGGCTTTCGAGGATCCGGTCTGTTCCAAACTGCACAAGGCTTTCGTTCACAGCTTCCGATACACCGTCCGTGTACACGAACAATTTGGCGCCGGGCTCCAGCTTCACCTCATAATCTCTGTACGGCACACCGTCCATGGCGCCGACCACAAGTCCGTGCCGGTCTTTGAGCAGTTCGAACCTCTCCCCTGCTCTTTTGAGCATCGGGTACTCGTGTCCGGCATTTGCGGCCGTGAGTTTCCCTGTAGCGGTCTCCAGGATCCCAAGCCACACCGTAACAAACATCTCCTCCGGATTGCGCGAGCAGATCTGGTGGTTTACGGACTGCAATATTCCGGCCGGGCTGTATTGTCCTGCCGTCGTCTGGCGGATCAGGGCCGAGGAGACCATCATAAACAGAGCTGCCGGCACACCTTTGCCTGACACATCCGCGATGACGAGTCCAAGGTGCTCCTCATCGATCATGAAGAAGTCGTAGAAGTCTCCGCCGACCATTTTGGCTGGTGTCATCGACGCGTATATGCTGAACTCTTTCCGCGAGGGTAACTCCTTGGGAAGCGCGCTGGCCTGAATGCGGTTTGCCAGCTCCAGTTCGGCGCCGATCCTCTCCTTCTCCAGAGCGAGCGCCTGCCGCTCCCGCACGGTCCTCGCATAATGCGCCGCCATTGCCAAAACATAGGCGGCAGCCACAGAAGCCGCTCCCCACAGCGGATGCGTGACAAAGCCTGCCTTGTACAGATTGATCGCGCAGACAAAACAAAAAGCCGCCGCGAAGCCTGCGCTCAGACTTGCCGGCAGGACCCGCTGATACAGGAACAGGAGCATAGCAGCCGCGCACAGAACATAGACTATAACAATCTGAGGCGCGTCCGGGATCTCTTTTTTGACATTGTTTTCCAGAAAACTCTGGATGATATTGGCCTGGATCTCCACGCCGTACATCTGCTCGCCCTTGTCGATCGGCGTAAAATAGGCGTCCTGAAGCGCGGCCGCGTAAGGGCCGATCAGCACGATCCGTCCCGCCCAGTAGTCGGCCGGCACCTCGCCGCTGATGACCCGCGCGATCGAGACGCCGTCATAGTAATCGCCCGGGCGGCCCGTGTAAGGAATGTAGAAAAGGCTGTCGCCGGCCGCCGCATCCCGGTCGGGAGCGGCTCCTTCAGCCGCCTCTGCGGATCCGCCGGCCGCCTGTCCCTGCTGCTGCAGGTACATCTGCGCTGCCCGGTAACTCATCGAACAGACGCGGGAGTTCTCCGCTTCCGCGAATTCCCCGGGCTCCACATATAAAAGCCCGTGCCGCATCACTCCGTCCGCGTCACTCATTGCGTTTATGTGCCCCTGCGTCGTGACCGCTCTCAGTTCCTCATAGGGCTGCAGATAATTTACCACTGCGGATGAATCGATCAGCGAGGCGTGCCCGTCCACCCAGGTGACCTGATTCCCGAACTCCACCATTGAAGCCGTGATCACATTGCCCAGTTCCTGTGCCGCTGCCGCAAGCCGCCGGTCTGCCTCCTCCGAAGTGTGCCCCGCGTAAAGGACGTCGATGGCTGTGACCGCAGGCTTTTTGGCCGGATCTGCCGCGAGCGCCTCCAGGGCAGAAGCCATCACATTCCTGTCCCAAGTCTGGTAGGGCCCCAGCTCCTGCAGCGCCTCCTCGTCAATTCCGATGATCACGATCTCCGGAGACGTCACACCCTGCTTCTGGAACAGCCAGTCCTGCGCCCACCGATCTTCCCGCCGCAGAAAGCCTGCCCCGATCATCACTGTGACTATCGCGGATGCGATCAGCGGATATAGAAATTGTTTGCGTTTCCTCATAATCACCCCCGGCGTATCTGCGCGCTATGCACACCTAAAGTCTCCGGATCAGCCAAGCCTCATCACTGTCACCACGTTATTGGTATACTCCAAAGAATAGTTGTCCGGATTTCCGGATTCAAATGACTCCTCTTCCGGCCTGATCTCATACTCTCCCAGCTCGTCAATACCGTTGATGAACAGCTTCACCTCTCCGCCGCCTATAAGATCAAATACGGCGATCGTCGCGGTCGGGACTTCATCCACACCTTCTACGTAAGAAAAATCTCCATCGAAGTAGGTCTCCCCGTCATAAGTCGCGTCAAACCATTCCACCACGATCGGGCTGTCGGCGTAGAATACCGTTGCTCCGTTTGAATGGAAATCAAAGATCACCTTCAGCGGGTCGATCACCATCACATTATTTACATAATTAAGTGCGTAATTGCTCTCTTTTCCGGCTTCAAACGATACTGTCGGCGTGAGCGTATACTCTCCGGCGTCAGTGACCCCGTCAAGAGTCAGCTTCACTCTGCCGCCTCCCTTCAGGTCAAATACAGCGGCCGTAGCAGTCCAGATCTCATCATCGTTTCTTATATAAGTGAAGTCTCCCTCGATGGGATTCTCTTCCTCCCCTCCGTAGTACGCGCTGAACCACTCCAGGCAGTACGGTTCTCCCCGGTACTCAAACCTTTCGCCTTCTTCAATACCCAGGTCAACGTACACATCCAGCGGCTCGACTTCCAGCGTTCCGTCTACAACACTGATATTTGTAAACTGAGAAGTCACGTCATTGCCCTGCGCATCCAAAATAGTGTACGAACTCACCGTATTCGAACCCGTTCCCGCGTCCGTCTGACTTCCCGCTGCGACCGCCGTGTAAGTGAATCCCTCAGGCAGCCCCTCGACTGTGACACTGTCATTCGTCAGTTCCGTTCCGTCATAGGTTTTGCCGGCGGATCCTGCCGTAAAAGTGACCGCGTCTCTGTACACAGGCTTCTTCTCAGGCTCCGGCTTTCTCTCTTCACTCTCCGAATCATCCTTTGCCTGCTCCTCAGGCCCTGTGTACCTGCTGCGCACCGTGAGCGTGCCCAGATCTTCGCCTACGTTATAATTATCCGGATTCGCGCCGCCCCAGTCGATCTTATATGTATTTTTGCTGCTGCCGACCTCCGTCCGGCTGCCGGTCGCCCTGACCTTGATCGATTCATCGATCTCCACGCCAAAATAGCGCGCCTCCCGGCTTCCCAGCGCCCTGCCGCTATAATCCGTAAGTTCAGTATCGATCGTGATCCGGACATTTGTAAAATCCGTCATAAGGCGGTCGGCGCTGTCTTTCCGGACGAACAGATCCTTCTGCGTCACATATTCATCCTTTTCCGATGCAGATCCGCCCGCCGGGCTTTCCTCAGCCTTCAAAACTTCCTCGATCCGCTGTTCAAGCTTCTTCAGATCCCAGTTCGCGTCCGAGCAGGCCCTCTTCCTCATCTCCGGATTGTCAGCGTACAGTTCAAGCAGCTCATCCGGAATCTGATCGACCGGAACTTTCTCGATCCTGAAATCAATACTTTGCTCCTGCGAATAATCGGCCAGGAACACTGTCATTTTGTTTCCGGCGTAGAGCTTCTCCTCGATCGTCTCGCCTGTCAGCGGATTTGTCCCGTGCACAGTCGTCACACCGCAGACCCCATAGAGCACCTGCGTGTCCCCATACAGCGCTTCACCCTGCCCGCCGGCCGCGACATAAGAAGCATTTCTCCAGAGCGGATCCCCCGGCTTGTGCCCCGGCACACTGTAAATGCCTGCGTCCGGGTTCGTCAGCGGCTTTCCGTCATAATACTTGGACGCGCTGCCTGTCCAGATCGTAAGCGGTGCGGGATCCACCGTAAGTGTGCCCCAGACCTTCTCGACATTTGTAAAATGCTCCGTGACATCTTCCCCGAGCCCGTTAAAGATCGCGTAATTCCCGATCGCGTTGATGCTCGTTCCCGCATCCGTCTGACTGCCGCCGGCCGACGCGTCGATCCGGAACTGTTCCGGAAGTCCATATACCAGAATATCGCCCTGCCTCGTCAGAGGAGTGCCGTCATAGAACTTGCTCGCGCTCTGCGCGACCAGAGTGACCTTTTCCTTCCACTCCCAGTCGCCCTTGCTGCTGTATTGCTTCAGAAAATCGAGCAGATCACTCGCGCTCTCCACGCGTTTAAAGAGATTCTGATCCCCTCTCAGGATTCCCGTCACAAACATATTCAGGTCATTTTCATCCATATCCTGAACTTCGGAGACCTCATCTGCCCTGCCGTCCCCGTTCGAATCCGTCACAGCGACCTTTTTGCCCGCAGAGACCTCTACCTCTTTCTGCCCGCCGTCATTGGCAAAGATGGTGACTGCCGCAGTTCCCTCCAGAACGCGAAGGGTCGAGGTACTCCTGCTGCCGGAATCGGCTGTGCCTCCTCCTGCACTGACAGCAGTTCCGTAATCGGCTGCCGCGCCTGTTCCCTGCCCGCCGTCACCCGAGACACGGATGCGCCGCACATTCTTTTCATCATCCCCATCCTCCGCGCTCAAATACACGATAGTTCCGCGGATGCCGACTGCCATCGTCGCTGTTTTGACATCACAGGATTCGTCGTCGCCGAGCTTCTCCTGCACATCCAGCAGCAGGCCGCCCTCTTTGAGCGTCATAGAGATCGCCTTGGACTCTTTGACAAACTCCACGCGGCTGTTCTCGTCCATTGTGACGATCTTGCTGCTGTCCAGCCCGATCGAAGCAGAACTCGCCGCGCCTGTCCTCATCGACTCTCCGCTGCTGAACCGCGCGTTCTCCATGACCGCTCTCGGCGCGCCCGAGGCATCCTCGATCTCCACTGTCCCCTCAAAGCGCAGAAGCCGCATCGTCGAAGCCGTATATTCGTCAGCCATGGCTGCCCTCGGCAGAATAAACAAAAGCGCAATGATCACTGCCGCGATAAGCACGCAGATACTAAGCTCTTTTCTTCTCATAATCTGTCTCCATCTATGAAAACCGGGCCCTTCGCCCACAAAATCCCATCAAAACAGAGCCCCTCCCGGGAGCGTCTCCCTTTATTATTGCATATCACAATGCCAAAATACAGATTATTCCTGTTCGCTTCCCCAACTCAGATTTACATTGCATCATTTTCTTAAACCTTTTCGTTGTTTTTGTGCTATTATAGAAATGGTACTTTATTCTTTAACTTATCAAACAATTTGGAGGTAACCATGAAGAGAAGAAAGACAGCAATTCTTCTGGCTCTTTGTCTGGGCGTGACCACTGCTTTTACAGCTTGCGGCGGTTCCTCATCCGGCTCCGCGCAGCCCGCGGCAGACGAGGCCAAGGAAGTTGAACAGACAGACGCAGCAGCCGAAGGAGAAAAGACCGATGCGGCCCTCAATGAAGCCGGCACCGAACTGCCCTCACCTGCACCCGCCGATCAGGCAGCTGACCAGACCGCAGCTGACAAGACGGCTGATCAGGCGGCAGCTCCGGCAGGCGGCGCAGGCCAGACCGACGGAATCCAGTCCTACCCTGACAAAAACCATGTCGAACTCCAGGAAGTCGGTCGCGTCAGCGGCAAAAACAACTATCGCGTCACCTACGACAGCCTTATTCGCAATGAAGGAGACCACGTCGTATTCTGCGATTTTAGCGGCAATCCCGTTGATGACCGCAGCCTCATGAACATGGAATACCTCGGATGGGGCCTCTACAGCGTCACCGTTCAGATTGACGGCGAAGTCAACAGCACCGGCCTTGTCAATGCTGAAAGCGGCGAAGTCCTGATCCCCTTCGACGCGGCGATCATCGAATTCCCGAGAAGTCACACTTACGCGGAACGCCCCCGCTATGTCCTCGTTCTCACAGGAACCGAACAGACCGAAAATCAGAATGAGGCGCTCTTCTTTGCCACAGACCGCCAGTTCGCTATCACGGCGCAGGACGGCGATGTTTACTACAAAGGAACTCTCAAGATCTTCGACCTCGAGACCAAGCAGTACGTGAACGGCCTCGAATACCCCCAGGGTACAGACAGCGATTTCGCACAGGTGGGTGACAATATTCTGGTAGATCTCGGCGATAAGGCAGTCATCTACTCCCCCGACGGCAAAGAAGTGTACACCGAGCAGGGCTCCCTCTACTACAACTACAAGTACATGACCGACCGCATTGACAGCACCAATGTGATCCTTGACGCCAACGGCAGCGAAGTCTCCAAGACAGACGCCATCCTCAACGTCCTCGACTACAACTCCGAGTACTTCCAGCAGTACAAAGACAGCAAGTACACCGTTATCAACGCAGCAGGCACTCCCGTCCTGAACGGCGAGTGGGCCTACATCTACGGCGAGAACCAGGGCCGCTTCCGTGTCAAGAACGACGGCGACACCAACTACAGCCTCGTCGCTCCCGACAACAGCGTCATCGCTTCCGGCCCCAACATGTTCGAAGGCGACCCGCTCGGCTACCTCGCATTCGGCGAGAACAAGAACTACACCGTAGTCACCCCCGGCAACCGCGTGATCGAAGGCATTGAGTCCGACTCCGAGAGCCTCGTCTACACCAAAGATGACAATGCTTCCTACCTCATCCTCAACACAGGCGAATTCGCGGCAGCTGACGGCGACCTCGACGACGTCGCCAAGGGCGTCGCTGCCATCGAAAACTCCGACGGCAAAAAGCGCGTAGTCGACGTCTTCACCGGCACAGAACTTCTCGGCCCCGACTACGACGAGATCGACGACGTCAACGAAGACTACTTCTACCTCGAAGACGGCGACGACATCGTCATCTACAAGCCCGTCATCGTGCCTGAGTCCTGAGACAGGAACCTGACAACAAGTCGTTTTAAGAAACAAATCAGCACATTTAAGCTGATTTAAGGCTATTCGTAAAAAACAAGGAGGTGAAGAATCCGGGATCGATTCCCCGGTTCTTCACCTCCTTTTTTTATAATCTTACATTGCACGATGCCCTCGGCCGCCATTTGTCAGCGGACCCACGCGCCGGAACTCTTGAAGTAATACCACTTGCCGCCGATCAGCTGCCAGCCCGTCTGCATCACTCCGCTGTCGTTCATGTAGTACCACACGCTGCCGATCCTCTGCCAGCCGGTCTGCATCGCTCCGCCGGCGTTCATATAGTACCATTTGCCATCGATCTTCTGCCAGCCCGTCTGCATTGCTCCGCCGGCGTTCATATAGTACCATCTGCCATTAATAAACTGCCAGCCCGTCTGCATCACTCCGTCGGCGCCCAGGTAATACCACATGCGCCCGATCTTCTGCCAGCCCGTCTGCATAACTCCGCTGCCGTTCATGTAGTACCACGCGCCGTCGATCTTCTGCCAGCCCGTCTGCATCACTCCGCCGGCGTTCAGATAGTACATTTTGCCGTTAATCAGCTGCCAGCCCGTCTGCATAACTCCGCTGCCGTTCATGTAGTACCACGCGCCGCCGATCTTCTGCCAGCCCGTCTGCATCGCTCCGCTGCCGCTCAGATAGTACATTCTTCCGTCGATCTTCTGCCAGCCCGTCTGCATCACTCCGCCGTCGTCCAGATAGTACCATATGCCGCCAGCCCTCTGCCAGCCCGTCAGCATTACGCCGTCGCTGCCCATCAAATACCAATTGCCGGAAACCTTGTTCCAGCCGGTCGAGGCTCTTCCATTGCTGTCGAGATAATACCGGCTGCCGTTGTAATCGGTCCATCCGGCCGGGTACAGCACTCCCGAATCATCGGTAAAATAAAGGCTGCTCCCCTGCCTTACCACGCCGATCTGCATGATGCCTGTATTCCTGTCAAAGAGATACTTTTTCCCGTCGATCGTATAGACGCCCTGCGCCATCTTATTATAAGCGCCAAAATAGTACCGATTTCCATCGATCAGGGCCCATCCGGTTTTGGTCTGCCGGCCCTCGTCATCAAAGTGATGGACCGCCGTTCCAACCTTCACAAAGCCTGTCTGCATCCTGCCGTATTCATCGAAGAAATAAGTATCACTGCCGACTGTCAGCCAGCCCGTCTCTTTTTTGCCGGTATCCGGGTCCATGTAATATTTTGCATCGCCGTCGACGAGCCAGCCCGTGACCGGTTCATTGTCCCTGTAATAATACTGAGTGTCCCCGTTGCCGATGAACCATCCGTCCTCCACATAGGAGTTCTCTCTCTTCGTTGTCGAGAAATCATAATCCCCATACGCGCGCTGGTCGATGTACTTTGTCGTGGCCTTGTTGAAGTCCTGCGTCAAAATACCTCTGAGCTTTTCCGGATCATCCGGATCATACAGGTAAATGGTATTCGTCGTGTAGTTCCTCTCCAGTTCCTGGGTGATCACGTCGTCATAAACGCCGTACGTAATATCTCCGTTAT
Source organism: uncultured Lachnospiraceae bacterium (assembly GCA_902781325.1). GTDB lineage: Bacteria > Bacillota > Clostridia > Lachnospirales > Lachnospiraceae > CAG-791. The sequence continues at coordinate 6,664 of CACZJD010000011.1, read as the reverse complement.
ATCGGACACTCGCCACATTGCCGATCTGCTTCGCGCTCTGTGTCGGCCCGTAAGACCAGGAACCTGCAGGAGAATACCTGGACGGCGAATCCTCACAGTAATTGTAATAATAGTACACGGCATTGACCGCATTCAGAAATGCCCTCGTATTACTGCTGTTTCCTCCGTGGTGGCTGAGCTTGCAGATCTCTGCAGCCACATCCACTCTGGCCCTGAGTATATCATCTTCCGTATCCGCTTCGATGTCGCCCGCGTTCAGATAGCGCGTATTGCCGCAGGTGAACTTCGTCACCAGGGAATTATTGTTGATATAGTCCGTGTCATGACTTCCGTCCTCATAATCCGTGCCCCAAAGTACCTGCGCGGTAACATCACCCACGGTAAAGACAGAATTCTTTGCGAGCTGAATGATCTCAACGCCTTTGGCTATTGCAGTGTCGAAAATATCTTCGCAGTCACTCCTGTAATCCTGCATATAGCTGTTCGAACCGGTCATATATCCGTAGTCGGGAAGATACAGCTTATTCACCTTATACTTATCGTCATTGAGGATATTGATCACATTTCCCATATGGTCGTTATGATAATGGCTGATGTATATATCAAAGTCCATATACTTCTTATCGCTCAGCCATGAATCAAGCACGCCCCAGGAACCCGGCGAATAAGTATCGATCAGCAGTCTGCTTCCCCCGCTCGAGAGCATCTGGCTGTCTCCGAAACCTTCGTCAAGATAATCGATCACTTCCAGCTTCATCTGCGCGATCTTTTCCTCCACAGAGCCCGCGACCGAGCTCAGTGCGGGCGCGGCCGCATTCTTGGATTCGCCGGAAACGGCAGCTTCCTCCGGAACGGCTGCAGTATCTGCCGCTGCTTCTTCGGCTGCTGCAGCGTCTACTGTTGCTGCTGTGCCGTCCGCTGCTTCGGCATCCGTTGCTGCGGCATCCTTATCTGCTGCGCCTTCTTCAGCTGCTTCATCCGCGGCAGCACTTTCATCTGTAACTTCATCTGCAGTCTCAGCATCATCCTTTATCACAGACTTATCTTCTGACTCCGGCACAGTTCCCTTTGCGGCTTCCGCCAAATCCTCAGTCTCAGTTTCGGCAGCTTCTTCCGCTGCATCCTCAGTTTCAGCAGCTTCTTCCGCCGCATCCTCAGTCTCAGTTTCGGCAGCGGCTGCGCCATCTTCGGAGCCTCCCGCTGCATTGTCAGCCTGATCAGCTCCCGCCGGAGCAGTCACTTCACTTTCCCCCTCTTCCGGGATGTCTGCCGCCGTCACTTCTGCTGAAGTGTATTCCTGTCCGGTTTCTGACGCCGAGACCGGCACAGAACTAAATAAAAGGCTTAGGCACAGAGATAGTATTGCTGTGTTTTTTAAGCGTTTCAATTTTTCGTCCCCTCGTTTTCTTGATTTAATAGTTTTTACAGATTTATTTCTTGTATTTAACAATATATCACAAATTGTTAAAAAATACTACATTTCTTGTTCTCAGCGGGCCAAAAAAAAGCTGCGGGACGGCAGCGGAGGTGTCTATGTGAATTTCAATCTGTCAAATTCGGTACACACGCCTCTTTTTCTAGCATTCTCGTCCCCACAGAATTGCTCTGCTCGATTAATTCTTGCCTACAGGATTATTAAATTCACAATTTTCGGTACAGAAGCCTCAATATCAAAAAAACGCGTCCATTAAAATTCCTGATCTCATCTTGTTCCCAGATATTTTCCTGAATTCTTGCTTTTTGAGGGACGAGAATATGAACAAATCTGGCTTCTGTGCCGAATTCTTCCTTCCCCACTCCGCGAGCCGTTCATCACGCACCACTATGCTCCTCTTCCATGGACGTAAATCTTCTGAAATTGTCGTTCTGTGCCGAATTTCTCTGAACACATCCGGGAGGCAAACCAGGGGGTCAGACCCCCACCCCCCGCTTCACCCGCTCGCCTTCAGCACCAATCCCCACAGGAAGATCGTCGGGATCGAGCACAGCGTCGACAGAATAACCATCTTCGTGGCAAAGTCCGGCGCGCAGTCATATTTGGACGAGAGCATGCTCGTCGTCGCAGGTGCTGGCATCGCCGCGAGAAGAACGGCCAGATTGGGAGCAAGCCCAGTCACCACGCCGAGCCTGGACAGTCCCAGAAGGATCAGCCCGAGCACGCCCGGTATAACGATCAGCCGCTCCACTGTATAGCGGATCACAAGCCCGTCCACCAGCTGAGCAAAGCCAATGTCTGACAATATCATCCCGATCACCATCATTGACAGCCCGGTGTTGCATCTTCCGACCGTCTTGAGCATGTCGAAGAGCCACTCCGGCACGATCGAAACGCCCGCCAGCAGATCCGCCAGCATGATCACAATTCCGACCATACAGGCGATGACGCAGGGGTGCGTCAATACTTTGCGCAGGGTCTGCCTGCGGTCGGACTCGCCGCTGAAGATCGCGATTCCTTTGGACCACATGATCACCCTCACAGGAATCAAGTAAACGCTGGCCAGCATCAGGCCCATCGGCCCGTAGACGCCCTCCGCCACAGGATTCCCCAGAAATCCGGCGTTGGACACCAGGATTCCGTAGGTCAGGCATTTCTGCTTATTCGCCTCCACATTCCGGTAGGCGATCCGCGCATACAGCATGCACATCGCTTCCATCCCCACCGAGATCAGAAAGATCATCGCGCAGTCGCGCAGCGCGCTGGCCGGCAGCTCCTGCACAAAGGACGTGACAATATTGCAGGGAAGCACAACATTGATCACAAGATCCGTGATGCTCCTCTGCCCTTCCCGGCTGACGATTCCCTTCTTCCGGGTCACAAAGCCGATCCCGATCAGCGAGAATATGATAAATTGAAGCCTCAGCATGGCGATCATAAGCGACACCTCACAAATTCAAGCAAGTTTTTTCAATAATTGTACTGTCCCGGGTAATTATAATCAATATTTCACTGAGCCGCGCCGTGCGTGCAATAATGGGCGCACAAAAAAAGACCCCTCACACAACTGTAAGGAATCTTCCACTAACGCAATCTTATTATTCAATTACAGATCTGCTCAACCACTTACCACTCACAAAGTGAATTCTGTAGATGATCGCGCGCGCGCCCCAATCCATGAACATGCCGAGCCACACGGAAAGGATTCCGAGGTGCAGCACGCGGATCATGAAGATCGAGCCCGCCACTCTGCAGAGCCACATGGTCATTGAAGAGACGATCATCGTGTACTTGACATCGCCCGCTGCCCTGAAACCATACGCCGGGATGAAACTCATCGCCCAGAAAATCGGCTTCACAATCGTGATCAGCAGAATCATCTTCAGGCAGAGCGCCGCAGCGTCCGGCTCCATGCCGGCCAGCCAGGTGACAGGTCTCGCCATAATATACACGGAAAGGCACGACGCGGTGACCACTGCTTCGGCCCAGACCGTAAGCTTCTTAATATAGTACACAGCCTGGTCCTTGTAGCCGGCGCCCAGGCACTGCCCGACGACCGTCATCATGCCAATCCCAACGCCGCATCCCGCGATGCCGTTCACATTTTCCATGATCGCTGTCATGGCCTGCGCGGCGATCGCCGTCGTCCCGAGCGTTGAAACACTGGACTGGATCGCGAGTTTCCCGAACTGGAACATTCCGTTCTCAACGCCTGCGGGGATGCTCAGCCACAGCACCTTCCGGATCATGCCCGCGTCCGGGCGGACCGACATATAATTGCGCACAACGATCTCCTGCCTGTTCCTGCGCAGATACCCGAGGATCCAGACGCAGCCTACAACACGCGACAGCAGCGTCGAAAGCGCCGCCCCTGCGACTCCCATCGGGATCACAAAGATCAAAACAGCGTTGCCCACAATGTTCATCACATTCGTGATGATGCTGATCCTCATCGGGAGTTTGCTGTCTCCACACGCCCGGTAGAGCCCCGCGCCTCCCTGAAACAGCGCAAAGAAGGGATACGACAATACAGTGATCTCGAAATAGATCAGCGACGCGTCCATAACCTCCCCGGACACCTGTCCGAAGATCAAAGACAGCAGCGGCCTCCTCAGCGCAAAGCAAAACGCCGCAATACTCCCCGACAGCACCAGAATAATGAGCAGCAGCTGCCTGGCAGCTTTGTTACACTGTTCAAGGTTTTTCTGCCCAAGGTACTGCGAGCAGATGACCGTGCCGCCCGCCGCCAGCGCCGCAAAAACCTGGATCATCAGCATATTGATCGAATCCGTGAGAGAGACAGCCGAGATCGCGGCGCTCCCCAGATTCGAGATCATCATCGTGTCGGCCATTCCCATAAGAGCGTTCAGGAACTGCTCTATAATAATAGGAATGAGCAGCGCATAGAGCGCCGAGTTGGAAAACAGAAGCGGCTCCGCGGTCTGAACCTCTTCCTGAGCGGAAACAAAAGGGTTACGTGAATTCCTCGGCTGATGGAGCCTCGGCAAAACATGTGCAGTCATTTGATCAGTTTCATCTTCTTTCTTCGATATTTTGGTTTTTCTTCGTTAATCAATCTTTTCTTCGATCGATTATTCTACAACCTTCCATACCAAAAACAAGGACAAAAACCGATCACTTTATGGACTTTTTCTACCCGGCTCATTTATACGACAGACACAGCATTGTCAGATCGTCGAACTGCTCCGCGACTCCCACAAACTGATCCACGGCATGCTGCACATTGTTAAGTACGACCCGCGTCGAGCCCTCGGGATCCTGATTCAGGGCCTCCAGCATCCGCTCCGTTCCGAACAGCTGCAGATCCGGAGCTGTCGCCTCCGGCACACCATCCGTATACAGGAACAGCTTGTCGCCCGGATGCAGCAGGATCTGATACTCGCTATATTTTATCCCGTCGAAAGCGCCGATCACCAGCCCATGCTTGTCCTTGATCAGTTCGAACCTCTCTCCCTGCTTGAGCACCGGGTACTCGTGCCCCGCATTCGCCGCTGTCAAAATACCGCTGCTGATCTCCAGTATTCCAAACCATACCGTGACAAACATCTCCTGCGGGTTGTTGGCGCAGACCGCCGAGTTGGTGGCCTCCAATACTTTGGCCGGAGACATTCCCACCATCGCGTTGTTGGCCAGAATGATCTTCGACGCCATCATAAAGAGCGCGGCCGGCACTCCTTTGCCGCTCACATCGGCCACGACCAGCGCCAGATGGTCATCATCCACCAGGAAGAAGTCGTAAAAGTCGCCGCCGACCTCCCTCGCCGCGTTCATGGTCGCGTAGATGTCAAACTCCCTCCGGTCCGGAAAGGGCGGATAAATGTTAGGCAGCACGCCCTCCTGGATCTGCTCCGCCATCTTCAGCTCAGTCTCCAGCCTCGCGCTGCTCTCACTCAGCTGCTTCTGCTCATGGACCATCTCACGGCCGCGCCTTGCGATCTCCGCAGCGACCACCGCCGCTATGGAAAACATCAATAACTTGGGCACATAGCTGAAGAGCAGCGTGTCGCGGGCGTACGCCGCGCGGTCCAGCGTCTCCTCTATACCGCTTCCCAGCCAGATTCCCTTATCTGTAAAAGTCGTGCCCACTGGGAGCCTCACGTCGTTCATATTGACCCAGCCAAAATATGCCCCCAGAAAGCCCGATACAAAAAACACCACCGTTGACACCGCTGACATCGCGATCGTCAGTATCCTTGAAAAATAGCGGCTCGAGCAAAGCACAGGAATCACCATCAGGATCGCCACCTTGTGCGTGAGCAATGAGTCAAGCTGCGCATAGACCGTCATAAGCCCCAGAAGAAGCACATATTTGAGCCACCAGGCGTCCTGCCTGACCTTGTAGGATATAGCCCCCAGAATCAGGATCTCCACCTGCGCTACCCCCAGCCTCGGCAGGATCAGCCCCGAGACAGGAAACAGCCCCACGATCACAGCGACCATGATAAGCACAATAATGATCGAATTTGCCATCAAAACGCGCATGATCAGCCCATTGGCCTGCACCTCCGTGTCGTGGAACAGCCCGTCCTCTTCGTATATCTTACTCATCCGCTCAAAGAATGCCCCTAACCGCGTTTTCATCTAAACTCTCCTTTTCAGGGGTCAGACCCCTGGCAGCGACCCTGACTGCGGCGTCAAGCCGCCCTTACGGCAGCTTATTCCCCGCCGCCTTATACAGCGCATACCACTCACCCTTGGTCAGCGTGATCTCCGCAGCCTTCGCCGCGCTCTTCACCCTGGCCGGGTTCGTCGTCCCAAGCACCACCTGCATCCGGGCCGGATACCGCATGCAGCCGATGCCGATGCAGGATACCTTTTCATTCTTTCCCAGATTCAGATACTTCATAATCAATGCTCCTTCTGCCAGGGGGTCTGACCCCTCCTCGCAGTCGATATCTGATTAATATTCTATCATTTTTTGATCATTTTTTGCCGACTGCATAATAAATGCATATATTTTTGAGATATGCAATTCTGAGATGATGCGGCACCCCTTTGTTTCACCCTTTATTCTTGAAAATTGCCATTTTTCATACCCGAATGTATACTATACATTTTTTATGCATTCAGTCTTCGTGCGAGAGGTCAGATCGACAACACCTGAACAATTTTTAATGTTGTTTTAATCTATCTCTCAAGATTTTTTCATATTCCGGCGGTATCCTTTTACCATCAGATGAACAAAAACTACTGAAAACGTTTAATATG